>JAITNP010000040.1 GCA_031290455.1 Treponema sp.
ATGATGGCTTCCACTTTTCTGAAGGCCCTCAGCCCCAGGGGAAGATACGCAAAGAGACCGTTTGCCAACTTTCGGAGCATGCCGGAACGAAACATAAGGCGATGACTAACGATCACCGCATCGGCGGGAACTTCCCGCAGGGTGGGGATAAATGTTTTGGTAACCTTCATGGGATGAGCATACCCTACAGAGGGATCTTCATCAAGAGGATTATTTTTTATGAGGAGGGATAAGGAGAGGAAGAGACTCGTTTAGTAAAACCTTCCTAAGTCCTGAAAAGGTTCTATCGAAGCCACCCTCCCCTTCCTCCCCATTTCGGGATATTGAGAGACGGCGCCGAAAGCATGGTCCCGGAGGGGCAAAAAAATCCGTGGGGCGCTCACTTGACCGACAGGTTCTGGCTCAAACACTTGAAGCGCTATCGCATCTCGTACCAGAACCCGAGCATGAGCGTCCCACGGATTTTTTTGCCCTTCCGGGCCGCTGATTATCTGCCCACGATCCCCATCACATATTCCGAATTGAAGATACCCCCTTGACCTTTTACCCATTCCGCTTCATACTTAAAAAACTTTCTGCTCCATAGGCTCTTACCTGTGAGGGCAACAGGATTCGGCGGCAAGAAAACCGTTGGTAAACCGGATCCATCTTAACTAAAGGAGATGCTGAAGTGCCCTGCGGAAGAAAACGCAAACTGAGAAAGATTGCAACCCATAAACGCAAAAAGAAGCTTAGAAAGAATCGACACAAGAACAAGTAAAATCGTTATCAAAATGCCGGAATTACTAGAAAAGCATGGCAAGGGGAAAGTAAGCGGAAGCAGTGCTATGTGTTGTAGAGTGCTTTTCTGCTCTTTCCGGAATTTTGAAAACGGCTTCCTGATCCTGATAATGTAGATAAAATCTGGTATATTTCCTTATTATATGCATGAAGATGAACCTCTGTTACCCCATATTCAGGAGCCGATGGACTTCCGAAATTTGGGTTATGTTGAATTAAACCGGCTGGCTGCTGAAATTCGGCAAACCATTGTGTCCACCGTGAGCAAAAACGGGGGACACTTGGCATCTAACCTGGGGGTGGTGGAGCTTACCATTGCCCTGCACCGGGTGTTTAACTCCCCCCAGGATAAGATAGTCTGGGATGTGGGGCATCAATGCTATACCCACAAGCTACTTACCGGTCGGTATAGCATATTCCCCACCCTCCGCCAATGTGGCGGACTTTCGGGGTTCCCGAAACATGCCGAAAGCCCCCACGATGCCTTTGATACGGGGCATGCTTCTACCTCGATTTCAGCGGCCCTGGGGCTTCTCGCGGGGGAGCGGATCAAGGGGGGGAGGGGCCGGGTTATCGCGGTCATCGGAGACGGGGCCTTGACCGGGGGGCTTGCCTACGAAGCCCTGTCCCATGCGGGACAGCTCGGACTCCCCCTGGTGGTTATCCTCAACGACAATAAAATGTCCATAAGTCCCAATGTGGGGGGACTTTCAAAATATTTAAGCCGCCTCTCCATGAAGGCCCGATATCAAAGTTTCCGCCGCAAATTCGATGCCATGGCCCAGCGCTTGCCCTTTATCGGGGATATCTTTTTCGATGCGGTCCTCCGGCTCAAGCGGGCGGTCAAGGCCGTCTTTTATACGGATAACTTCTTTGTGGATCTGGGCTTTGAGTATGTGGGCCCCATCGAGGGGCATCATATTCAGCGGCTTGAGCAGGTGCTGCAGGATGTGCGGAAGCTGGACCGGCCCGTGGTGGTCCATGTGATTACCCGGAAGGGTAAGGGGTACGGATTTGCCGAGAAGGATCCCGGTAGCTATCACGGGGTTTCTTCGTTTTCGGTAAGCGCAGGATTGTCCTCTGAGCGGGTGACTACAGACGGTCCGGTTCGGAGAAGCCCCTTCTTTACCGAAGCCTTTAGCCGGGCGCTCCTGGACGAGGGGAGCCAGAATGAACGGGTTACGGTGATCACCGCAGCCATGGAGCAGGGAACCGGGCTTTCCCCCTTTAAAGCGGCCTTTCCAAACCGGTTCTTTGATGTGGGTATTGCGGAGGAACACGCGGTTACCTTTGCCGCCGGCCTTGCCAGCCAGGGACTGCGTCCGGTGGTGGCTATCTATTCAACCTTTATACAGCGGGCCATGGATCAGGTTATCCACGATACGGCTTTGCAGCGCCTATCCGTAACCTTTGCCCTGGACCGGGCTGGCTTTGTAAGCGATGACGGAGAAACCCATCAGGGCCTGTTTGATATTAGTCTTTTCCGTCCGATTCCGAACATGACTATCCTGGCGCCCGCAAGCGCCGGGGAACTGGCCTGTATGCTCCATTGGTCCCTGTCCGTTGCAGGCCCGGCCCGGCCCGACGGCCCCGTTATGATCCGGTACCCCAAGGCAGCGTATCCTCAGGAGATACCGGCATGTGCCGCGCCGCTGGAACAAGGGCGGGGGGTGTTTATCCGGCAAGCCGGCGCCCCCCTCTGCTTGGCTTTTACCGGGAGCCTCTATCCCGAGGTCCTGGACGCGGCGGACAGGCTTGCTTCCCAAGGCATCGCAGCGGACCTGTACAACCTGCGTTTTCTCAAGCCCCTGGATGAGGATTACCTGGCGGATAGTATGAACCGCTACGAAATGATGGTCTTTATCGAAGAGGGGAGCCTTGCCGGTGGATTTGGGGAATACGGGGCAGAACTTGCCCTGAGACGGCGCTGTACGGCACGGGTCTTCACCCTCGGGGTTCCCGGTACATTTGTTTCCCTAGGAAAGCGGGAGGAACTCCTGCGGCTGAACGGCCTTGATGGGGAGGGTATTGCCGCCTCAATCCGGTGTGCTTATAATCAAGCAATACTGTGCTAGTACACTACCGCTGGGTACCTTGCCGAAAGACCAGAAATACGGTATTGATGGTAAGTATCAAATTTGAGACAGGGCAGCCTAATATGAGCATAGGAAAAAGTGTTCCCCGGATTGACGCCTATGAAAAAGTTACCGGCAGGGCACAGTATACCGGTGACTTGGTTGACCGCAATGTACTGATTGGAAAGGTGTTACACGCCACCATTGCCAACGGACTCGTAACCAAGATGGACATCAGCAAAGCGGAAAAGCTGCCGGGGGTGGTGAAGATCATCACCTGCTTTGATGTGCCGGATATTCCCTTCCCCACTGCGGGGCATCCCTGGTCCACGGATCCCGCCCATCAGGACCCGGCGGACCGCAAGCTCCTCAATTGCCGGGTACGGTTCTACGGGGATGATATTGCTGCGGTGATTGCCGAAGACGAGGTGGCCGCTTCCCGGGCGCTGCGGGGGATCACCGTGGAATACGAGTCATACCCCCTCCTCCTCACCCCCGAAGAGGCTATGCGGGAGGGCGCCTCCCTGCTCCATGAAGACTGCCCTCATAACATACTGAAACATACCACCGTTGAGGACGGCGATTTTGAAGCGGCGATCCGCGAACCTGGGCTGCTCAAATTTGAAGGACGCTATGAAACCCCCATGGTCCAGCACTGCCATATTGAGCCGGTGATTTCTTTTGCGTACCTGGAAAGCGGACGGGTGGTCGTGGTCTCCTCCACCCAGATTCCCCATATTGTCAGACGCATCGTGGCCCAGGCCCTGGGGCTTCCCTGGGGTAAGGTGCGAATCTTAAAACCCTATGTCGGCGGCGGGTTCGGTAACAAGCAGGACGCCCTCTATGAACCCCTCAATGCTTTCATGACCATGCAACTCGGCGGACGTCCGGTAAAACTGGAGTTAAGCCGGGAAGAGATATTCTTTGCCACCCGGGTGCGTCACGGAGAAAAAATCCACCTCACCTCATACATACGCCCTAACGGACGCCTGGTGGCGCGGAAGTACACCGCCTATTCAAACCAGGGCGCCTACGGTTCCCATGGCCACGGCATTGCCGCCAAGGGAACCAACGTGTTCCGCCAGCTCTACCAGGATGAAAAGGCTCGGCTGGTTGACATCTTTACTGTATACACGAACACCACAACCGCCGGGGCAATGCGGGGATACGGCGTCCCCCAGGCGGTCTTTGCCATTGAGTCCCATATAGAAGATATGGCCAAGACCCTGAACATGGACCCCATCAAGTTCCGTTTCATGAACCTCATGCCCGTGGGCTTTACGGATCCCTTCACGAAGAACGTGAATTACTTTGACTCCTTCCGGCAGTGTGTGGAAAAATGTAAAACTTATATCCAGTGGGATGAAAAACGAAAGCACTATCAAAATCAAACCGGCCCGGTACGACGAGGGGTGGGCATGTCCCTCTTCTGGTACAATACCGCCGTGTGGCCCATTGCGATTGAAATTTCTTCTTGTCGGATGGTGTTGAACCAGGACGGCAGTGTGCAAATCCAGCTTGGGGAAACGGAGATTGGCCAGGGGGCGGATACGGTCTTTGCCCAGATGACCAGTGAAACCCTCGGCATCCCCTTGGAAAATGTGCATGTGGTAAGTATTCAGGATACCGACATCACCCCCTTCGGCACCGGGGCCTACGCCTCCCGTCAAAGCTATGTGGGAGGCATGGCGGTCCAGCAGACCGCCCGCATGCTCAAGGAGAAGATCCTCCGTCATGCATCGGAACATACCCGGATGCTCGTTTCCAACCTTGATATCCTGGACGGTACTATCGTGCTTACCTCCTATAACAACAAAGCCCTCTTGAGCCTTGGCGAACTTGCCACCGAGGTCCTCTACAGCCCCGTCCACGCGGAACACCTCACTGCCGAATCCACCCTGCAGGCCAAGAGCAATGCCTATAGCTTCGGCTGCGCCTTTGCAGAGGTTGAGGTTGACATCCCCTTCGCAAAGGTGAAGCTCCTGGATATGATCAACGCCCATGACTGCGGCAGGCTCCTCAACCCCCAGCTTGCCCAAGCCCAGGTCCATGGGGGCATGAGCATGGCCATCGGGTATGGACTTACAGAACAGCTCCGCTACGATGAACACACCGGCAAGCTCTTAAATGGCAATCTCCTGGATTACAAACTTTCCACCATCATGGATCATCCCCATCTTGAAACCGTCTTTGTTGAAAACTACGAGCCTACCGGCGCCTACGGCAACAAGGCCCTCGGTGAACCCCCGGCGGTACCCGGCGCCCCGGCGATTCGCAACGCCCTCCTCCATGCCACCGGCGTGGGAGTAAATACAATCCCCCTAACCCCTCACATACTGTTTCCCGCATTTAAGAAAGCAGGACTGCTTTAGTGAGGAGTTATTAACCGCACAGTTGTTTACCCTTTGTTTCCATAGTACCGCCGTGATACACACCGTTACAGGAGGCGCAAATGTAAGATGAGAATAGTTTAGTACAGAGCTGCGTCTCAGTTGGGATGGGATGAACGGGATAATGACACGGGTCATGGAGATAAGGATTGGCAAGGAGAAAGGTGGACGAGAAGAACGTTCACGCGGGGCAGCGTAGGACTAAGTATTGACGCAGGTAAACGGGTAGGAGGAGGTATGATGGGGCAGGATAAGGGAAGAGGAGGGAGGACGCTGGAATTCAGCGAGTCTTAATTATAAGACGGGATTTTTCTTCATCAAGCTTTGCGAGCTTGTACAATTTCAGTTTTGGAATAAGTAAATTGGAACAGACCACTATCAGGGATTCAAGTTCGGACATGTAAAAGGCTTCATAGCGCCGCCAATGAGCGCCGTAATTCTGGGGGAGTTCTACCTTGGATTGTTTCTTTATCAGGCGGAGATAGTCATGTTCTGCCAGATCGATAATGAAATTGGCAGTATCTAGCAGGGGTTTCTTGAGAGTCTCACAGCGTTTGTTAAATTCAGATCGTTTATCCGCGGATTCATTGGCCCCTTTTTCAGAGACGTACAAGATAACTTTGGTAGATACCGGCATAAAAAGGGTGAAGGGCATCAGGGAGGAGAAGCCCCCTGCAAAGGCTTGCATGAAGTGAACGGCGTCGTTCTGGGGTGGTTCCTGTTCTTCATTTTCCGCGATGATGGAGCGGATGACATCTTTTTCCAGCGGGTTTAAGGGGTGCAGTGAAGCCATAAGGGGTTCCTTCTTAAATTATAGAACGATTTGGGGAATAAAGGATTGGTTTCTATGATAAGCCCGGATTCAATCACGAAGTACAACGCTTGTATAATTGGCAAAAACCTCAGCAGGCATTTTGAAACCAAAACACTTCTGCGATTCTCTATGCTTCCTTGC
>JAITNP010000060.1 GCA_031290455.1 Treponema sp.
ATGGTCGTTGCGTACGAGGGCGCGGACATAGCAGCCTCTTGATTTTAACTCCGCACAAAGGGCGAAGCCAGTACGCCCTGCCGCCCCGGTAACCAGATGAACTATCTTGTTATTCATAACATCCCTTTCTTTCAGTATATATCTAAGACCAGTTCATGCTATCATATCTAATCCATATATTCAATACCCTTCAGTATTTCGACAAACATTTTTTCCATTCTGAGTTGACCCTGTTTTTTCCGGATTAAAATTGTGTACCCTTCTTTCCATATATTTGATTGTGGTGTTGATAAACCTGTTAAGCAATCAGAACGTAAATTCGCACTTCAGATTTGAACTGGCGATTCCCGCAGTCAGCGCAGTGCATATACCATATATATCAATCACGAGCTTTCCATTATTGTCCAGGTTCAAAACAGGACCCATTATTTAGGGGGAATGAGCCGTACGATTTATCTCTCCGGCATTGCAGAAATGAGACAGTTGAGAACGACACTGCTCTTTTATAACGGCATGATATCCGGAGCGCTGTTTCTGTATTTTCTCCTGGTATTTGTGCACCGCACCGAGCGGGTTAAATACCTGGATTATGCGGTTTTATCCCTGATGATACTGTTTCTATCAGCGCTCGTTTTCACAAAACACCGGACTTTTGACCACCAATGGCCGATAAAGCCCCCCCATCACAAAATAAGACGCATCCACGAAAAGCAAGTGGATGGCGCCTGTTTTTGCCCGTTCCATGAGGGGCTGTACGGTGTTTTCAATGAAATTTTTCTGAGCATCGACATCAGCTTTTGCAGGTAAAAACCCGATTTTTAAGGATTTGTACTTGTTTTTTTTAAAAAGAGCCGTACTTGGGGGAGACTTCGTTTTAAGCCGCTTATCTTTTCTATGACCGTTGCGGCTTCACAAAAGGTTCTGGCCGGATGGTTATCTAACTCAGCCATTATTTCAGTTCGATAGTTTTCCATTTCGCTGGTACGCCGGTTATCAGCCGGGATACGCCCAGTTTTTCAATGATGCCCTTTTTCTCGATGCCGAATAGTATAGCATAGGTGCTTTGCAAAGCGTATTCCGCAATGTTTTTCAACTAAGTTCACGAGCAATTTTATCGTATCGCTACTATTCATTTTAACAGACTCCCTCTTGTTCAGATTTTAGATTAAGTATATCATATTTGCTCTAAGTTTGCAATACCTTTTTTGATAAATTCGCTCCCAGAGGAGTATATAACACATTTATTTTTCTTTGTCCATAGAAATACGAAAAAAATAAAAACATATACGCCCCTGCCGCTTCCTCCTATTCCCCGGAATCCTCATCAGGTTCACTGTCCGCTTCTTCGTCAACTTCGTCGCCGATATCTTCGTCATCAACGGCCTGAGATTCGGCACTTTCAGCGTCTGCTTCCGTTCCGCTCTGTTCCCCGGTCCTTCCCACCTTATCCACCGCGTCTTCCTGGGCAATACGATCCACCCCGATGACAAAGTCGGGCTTGTCAATACTGAGAATCCGTACCCCCTGGGCAGACCGGCTCAGGACCCGGATGGAATTAACCTTGAGCTTGATGGACTTACCCTGGCTCGTGATACACATGATCGCTTCGGTATCCCGGACATTGACGCAACCCACCAGTTCGCCGGTTTTTTCGGTGACCGTGTATATTTTCTGCCCCCCGGTACGCCGGCCATGGGAAGAGAAGTCGGCGAAGTTTACCCGTTTGCCGTAGCCGTATTTCGAAATGAGGAGCATCTGCTCGGTATCGTCCACTCGGAGGACCCCGGTGAGTGCATCCTCTTCATCAAGCTTCATGCCGGCAATACCCCGGGATGACCGGCCCGTGGCCCGAATGTACTCTTCACTGGTCCGCAGGGCTTGACCCTTCCGGGAAATCAAGACCACATCGTCGTTGCCACCGGTAAGCAGGGCGCTCACGAGCTTATCCCCCTCGTTTAGGTTGATGGCCATGATACCCCTGTTTTTTGCATTGGCGAACTCGCTGGTCCGGATCTTCTTGACCACCCCACGGGCGGTGCCCATAAAGAGGTATTGGTCGTCGGTAAAGTCCTTGAGGGACACCACCGCGGTAATATCTTCGTTGGGGGAAACCGTGAGGAGGCTCTTGATATGGGTACCCTTGGAAGTCCGGGACCCCTCCGGGAGTTCATGGACCTTCATCCGGTAGGCCTTTCCCTCATTGGTAATAAACAGGATGTATTCGTGAGTGGAGGCCACAAAGATCTGTTCCACCACATCGTCTTCCGCAAGTTTGGCGCTGATCATACCCTTACCGCCTCTGCCTTGGTTCTTATACGCCGATACGGGGACCCGTTTGACGTAGCCCAGATTTGAAATGAGGATTATCATCTTCTCTTTTTGAATCAGGTCCTCAATGTTGATAGTTTCCACCTCACCGGTTACAATTTCGGTACGCCGCTTATCCCCATAGCGCTGGGAAATACGCAGGGTTTCGTCCTTGATAACCTCGAAGAGTTTTTGTGCATCCGCTAAAAGGCCCTTGAAATAGATAATTTGTGCGTGCAGCCCTCCCAAATCCTGTTGGAGCTTTTCGATTTCAAGGTTCGTGAGCCGTCCCAGGCGCATATCCACGATGGCCTGGGTCTGGGTCTCGGAAAAGAGAAACCGTCCCTGGAGGTTGGTCTTGGCGATATTCACATCCCGGGAGGACCTGATGATAGCCACCACCTCGTCGATATTCCCCAGGGCAAGTACCAAACCATCCAGAATATGGGCCTGTTCTTCGGCCTTTTGGAGTTCGTACCGGGTCCTCCGGGTAACCACTTCCACCCGGTGTTCCACAAAGTAGCGGATCAGCTCCTTGAGGTTGAGACACTGAGGCTTGCCCTGCACCAAGGCCAGATTGATGACCCCAAAGGATGATTGCAGGGCGGTATGGGAAAAGAGTTGATTCAGCACCACCTTGACGATGGCCCCTTTTTTTAGTTCAATGACAATACGGAGGCCCTCCCGGTCCGATTCATCCCGGTGTTCCGCAATACCATCTATGACCTTGTCCCGCATCAACTCCCCAATGCGGATGATAAGGGCGGCCTTGTTCACGCTGTAGGGGATCTCGTTGAAAACGATGACTTCTCTCCCGCCCTTGGCGGTTTCCGCGGTGAAGCGGCCCCGAACCAGGAGCTTCCCCCGGCCGGTCCGATAGGCATCCCGGATGCCTCGTTTTCCCAAGACGATGCCCCCGGTGGGGAAATCCGGCCCATGAATGTGTTGCATGAGTTCATCAATGGTGATGTCCGGGTTGTCAATGTAGGCGCAGACCCCTGCACAGACCTCCACCAGGTTATGGGGGGCCATGTTGGTGGCCATACCGACTGCAATACCGCTTGACCCATTGATGAGGAGGTTCGGTACTGCCGCGGGAAGCACCATAGGCTCCATGAGGGATTCATCGTAGTTGGGAACGAAGTCCACGGTCTCCTTGCCCATGTCCTGGAGCATCTCATCGCCGATGCGGGAGAGCTTGGCCTCGGTATACCGGGAAGCCGCCGGAGGATCGCCGTCCATGGAACCGAAGTTGCCCTGCCCCTTGACCACGGGGTAACGAAGCGAAAAGTCCTGGGCCATACGGACCAGGGCATCGTAGAGGGACAGGTCACCATGGGGGTGGTACTTACCCATGGCATCCCCGATGATACGGGCGCTCTTCTTGGTAGCGGCGTTGGGGTGAAGCCCCAACTCGGCCATGGAATAGAGGAGCCGCCGGTGCACCGGCTTAAGGCCGTCCCGCACATCAGGCAAGGCTCGGGCCACAATGACAGACATAGCATAGTTGAGATAGGCAGTTTTTACTTCTTCTTCTATCGCGACAGGTATGATTTTTCCGGTATCAGCCACAGCATAGTATCCTTAAACACATATATAAAATCATGATACTATAAACAGAATTTTTTGTCAAATGCCTGCATTGCAAAGGCTGCTAGGCTACTTGACAAAATCAAGACTTGTCCACCTCAATTTTACCGGGAACCGCGCTTTTCTGAGGGAACAGGCACGGGAGCGGTTCTTCGATGAACGGTTGCCTGTCCTCAATGACGAGCACCGTTTCGGCCTTTTCCCATAACCTGTGGAACCGATGGCGGCGTTGTCCACGGGGGATCAATTTTTTTTATCTTTTTTCGTGTTTCCTCTGGACAAATAAAACCAGATGTGCTATATATTAATACAAGGTTATCTTGAGTAACCGGAATTATCATGGATGATTCTACATTTTATGGAGGGTGAAAGTTACTGATGTTCTCAAGAGGGTGTAATACCATGGAAAGAGCAAGGTAATACTGGTGACCAGTGAATTTTAAGAAGCATATAGTTTTTTATACTATTAGTATGGAGGTCTATAATATGGGAACGAAGTATTCGTTTGCGGTTCAGAACAAGGCAACCCGGGGAGGTAGTATTTGTGTGTACACAACCAGTCCCGATACCCAAGAGGTGCAGAATAATTTAACCTCTCTTGCCTG
>JAITNP010000126.1 GCA_031290455.1 Treponema sp.
GTATCATCGGTGTTGAAGGAAATAAAGGGTTCTCTGGATGGAATAAGCGCGTCAACAGACACGGTGCTGGTGCATTTTGAGGCCATTGATACGGGAGTGAAAACAGTATCGGCTCAGGAATCCCACATTCGGGCCGCGATGAAAGAGCAGGACGCGGGTAGCCGGGAGATTCTGGAAACGATCAGCCGCTCCCGGGATATTACCCAAAACGTCCGGCGTGGTTCCGAGGAAATGATGACCGGCAGTAAGGAAGTTATCGGCGAGGGAAAAAACCTTGAAGCCCTGACCGCCGACCTTACCTACGGTATGAACGAGATTGCCGAGGGCATGAAGCAGATCAATACGGCGGTAACGCGGATACAGGAGATAAGTCAGGAGAACAAGCAAAGCATTGAGGTATTGGTGCAGGAGATTACGAAATTCAAGATTGCATAAAAAATAAATAATTATTCACCCACACACCGAAGGAGTGTTTATGAAAATCAGAAGTTTAAAAACACGGTTTTTTCTTTTGTTTACCGGATTGGGTATCCTCGTTGCGCTGGGTGTGGGGCTGATTATGTACATACAGTATGATATGTATATTACTCATACCTACCGTGATACCCTTGAGCGGACGGCCCTCATAATTGAAGGTCTCTATCCTATTGTATCCGATCCGGGATCTATTGTTCAGGAAGGAATAACGCATTCGGCATCCTTCTGGAAATTGATGGGTGAGATGAAGCATATCGTGGATACCTGCGGTTTTGCCTATATTTATCTCCTTGAAAAAGACGCCGGTGGGTACCGTTTCTGTTTTGATACGGATTATGCCGATGATCCTGAAACACCGCAGGAAACCCTGTTCAAGCGGTATGAGGATTATCCTGAAGAAATTGATACCGCGTACCAAAACAAAACCCTTCAAATAAGCAGCGTCTATACCGATGAATGGGGTACCTTTGTATCGGCGTTTCTGCCTATTGTCAAAGGCGGGGCAGTGGTCAGTATTTTGGCCCTTGATTATGAGGTGTCCTTTATCAAAAGCCTTGAACGCCGGGCATTGATCGCCCTGTTTATTTCCTTTGTATTAGCCGCCGGTATATCAGCCTCCCTTGCGTTCACCGTCGCCGCGTCGCTCATTAAACCCATACATCGGGTCATTACATCCCTCAAAACCATCGCCGCAGGGGATCTTACCCAAAAGGTGGAAGCCGTGGGCAAGGACGAACTTGGTGAGATGATGTATTTCCTGAACCAGACCCAGGACAGTATCAAGTCCTTAGTTCTCGCTATTGAAGATAAGGCCGACAGCCTTTCTGCTGTTGGCAATGAACTTTCCGCCATGATGACCCAATCCGCAGCGGCGATACACCAGATAAGCGCCACCACCCAAGGTATGAAGGCAAAAGCCCTCACCCAAGCTGCCTCGGTAACCGAAACCAACGCCACGATGGAGCAGATTGTCGTCAATATCGGGCATCTCAATAAGAACATTGAAGAACAGGCCGAAAGCGTGTCCCAGTCTTCCGCGGCAATTGAGGAAATGACCGCGAACATCACGGCGGTAACCCAGAGCCTGATACAGAACGAGCGGAATGTACAGAACCTTTCGGCAGCATCGGAGAAGGGGCATATTGCGCTACAGCAGGTATCAACGGACATTCAGGGGGTGGCGAAAGAATCAGAGCGGCTTTTGGAGATCAACCAGGTGATAGAGAACATCGCGAGCCAAACGAATCTGTTGTCGATGAACGCGGCAATCGAAGCAGCTCACGCCGGAGAAGTGGGTAAAGGGTTTGCGGTAGTGGCGGGTGAGATACGGAAACTGGCGGAATCATCGAGTGAACAGGCAAAGACCGTATCAGCGGTATTGAAGAAGATAAAGGAGTCTCTTGATGGGATAAGTGATTCCACCACGACGGCGCTGAATCATTTCGAGGCCATAGACACAGGGGTAAAGACCGTATCGGATCATGAGGGGCGTATCAGGAGCGCTATGGAAGAGCAGGATACGGAGAGCCGGGAGATTCTGGAGACGGTAAGCCGGTCCAAGGACATTACCCAAAACGTGCGGCGCGGTTCTCAGGAGATGCTGACCGGCAGTCAAGAAGTTATCGGTGAAAGTCAGAATCTTGAAGCGCTGACCGTGGAGCTGACCAACGGTATGAACGAGACCGCCCTAGGAATGAACCAGATCAATACGGCAGTAACGCGGATACAGGAGATAAGCCAAGAGAACAAGCAGAGCATTGAGGCATTGATACGGGAAATCACGAGGTTCAAAATAGTTAATAGTTAATAGTAAAGAAGCTATACGCCAAGCCTCCTACTCTATTAATTATGCTCTAAATAAAAGAAGATATGTTGTGGAAACAAAAATTTTTTTAGGTGGCGCTGGGTATCCACGAGGCAGAGGAAGGCGGAAGGGCTGGAATAGATAACCCTTGAAATTACCCACGGCATGGACGAAATGGCAACCAGCGCCGAACAGATCAGCATCGCCGCCGTTCGGGTCAATGAAATAAGCGAAGAAAACAAGCATAACATTAATAGCGTAAGAGACTTGACACAAGACTTCTTCATCTATTACCTTATTATATATTCACTGATAAGGAGAATTATATGTTACGGAACATAGCTATTGGTACGCGGATTGTTGCGATTATTTTTATTTTACTTTTTTCTATTGTGGCGCTTCTGGGGACGGTTTTTTTTACAGCTCAATCGGTTAAAGATTCTGGCATTGCTGATGCTGAAAAGGTGATGCTTGAAGGTCAGCAGGAAAAAGTAGCCCTCGGTACCGAGACCATGGCGGTTGTCTTGAGTAAAGCGCTGAAAGGGATTACCGATTCAGCCCAGCAATATGAAATTATCCGTAACTTTATTTACGATTACCGGTTCGAAGCGGATAAATCCGGCTATTTCTTTGTATATCGGGGGACCGTGGCGTTTGTCCATCCAGTGCAGCCGCAACTAGAGGGTACTGACATAGGTCTGACCAAAAGCGGCGATTCTGCCAGAACCTTATTCAAGCTCGCGCAACAGGGGGGAGGTTTCCTTTCCTTTGTTTTCGGAAAACCCCAGCCTGACGGCTCTGTAGTCGACGCCCCGAAGCTTGCATATTCGACCATGATTCCCGGTACGGACCTCTGGATATCAACCGGGATTTATATTGATGCTATTGATATATACAAAGCCTCCATGGAACAGCGCATATCCGCCGCCTTGACCAGACGGATGTCGATTATCATCGGGAGTATCCTGGCCATGCTGGCCTTCATCCTGGTTCCGTTCTGCGTATTTACCCTGCGCTCCATCATCAGCCCGCTGCGGGAGACCCTACAGGCGGCGGAACAACTCGCTTCCGGTAATCTATCCATGACCCTTTCTGTGTCGGGGAATGATGAGATTACGGTTTTACAGCAGGCCTTTTTGCACATGGCCGGGAATCTTAAGGCAAGCTTCACCGCAGTGCAAGCACAGGAGGCAGAAGCCCTTGCCCAGGCTGAAGAGGCCCGGAAGGCCACCGACAAGGTTATGGAAGTCGCCCGCCAAGTTGAAAAGGCCGCCCATGATGTGGAAGTTACGGTCAACAGCATTTCCCAGAGCGCCGATGAGGTAAAGACCGGGGGCAATATCCAGACCGACCGGATCAACGGCATCCGCACTTCCATGGAGCAGCTCAGTGCCGGAGTTCACCAAATCGCAGACAGTGCGGAAATCGCGGCACATCATTCCCAGGTATCAGATGAAAAAGTTGAGGCCGGTGTATGCATGGTCAAAGAATCCGGTAAAGCCATACAGTCATTACATGCTCTTGCGGGTAATCTCACGGAAAATATCAATAAACTCGGAGAACAGTCGAATAAAATCGGCGATATTATGAAATTTATCGGTGATATTGCGGATCAAATCAATTTGTTAGCCATGAATGCATCCATCGAAGCCGCTCATGCAAGCGAAGCAGGACGCGGTTTCGCGGTGGTGGCCGGGGAAGTACGCAAACTGGCGGAGAAAACCCGGTCGGCGGCTCATGAAGTGGATGGCAGCATAAGCGATATGCAGAATCTTGCCAAGATCAACATTACGGATATGGAAACTGCGGTAACGTCGATATTTCAGGTAGCGGAACGATCTGAAAAAACCGTGGCTTCCCTTACGGAAGCCCAGGCAATCGTCAAAGATGCGATGCTGCAGGTGCAATCCATCGCGGCGGCAGTAACCCAGCAGTCTTCCTCCAGCAACCAAGTAAGTTCCCTGGTCAATGAGGTGAGCGGTATTGCCATGGATAATAACAGGCTGATAATCAAGGTTGACGAGGAACTCCATGCCCTGCTCCGCAAGTCAACGGACCTTTTGGACCTGGTATCCGAGTTGCGGACCTAAGCAGGAGGGCATGCTTTGCTGCCATTTTCAGCTAGGCATGGGGATATAAGCCCGCAACAAAAATCTTTGTAACAACAACCCTTGACAAAAATCAAATATTTGCGTTACGATACTAACTGTTGAAACTCAACGGTTTGGACCTATCTACGCGGCGTAGGGGTTAAGCCTGTGGAGAGATCCTAAGACAGGGGAGGGGGTTGGAACAACCGTAAAACTTCTCTCTATGGGGATTTTTGCGATAACCAAGCATCTTTCCCTTGGCTCGTGAATCAGGAATCTTGAGCAGTAAGGTAGTATGTACTCCAAGCCTCAAGCCCTCGCTTTTAAGCGTAGGGTTGCTGATGAAGAATTCATATATATAGACCCCCTGGGGATAAGGTGTATGTCATGAAAATTGGTGTTAGATTGTTAGTGGTTATTATCGCGCTGAGTGTTACCGGCATTAGTGTGTTAGTCGGTACTACCCTGTATCGTGCCCAATCGGAGATTACCCGCCTGGTGAATGATGATGCGGTCAATATTGCGGAAAAAAACAGCTGGGAGATTCAAGGCTGGCTTGAAGACTATCTCGATGTGGCCAGAACCCTTGCCCAAATCATGTCCCATTATGAGGACATTGAACTTACCCAGCGGCGGGATTTCTTCACGATGATGATCCGCAGTGTGGTTGAGGAAAATCCTGAAGCCTTGAGCGCTTGGGCCGGCTGGGAACCGAATGCCCTTGATGGACAGGATGCGGAGTTTGTGAATACCCAAGGAACCGATGAAACCGGAAGGTTTATTCCCTATTTGATTCGGAAAGACGGCAACACCGTCTCCCTGGAATGTCTTACCGAATATGAAGATGAAACGGCGATGGGAGCGTATTACCTCAAATCCCGGCGAAGTGGGCAGGAAGCGGTTATTGATCCCTATATTTGGGAGGATTGGCTGTTACTGACCATGACCGCGCCCATTACGGTCCACGGCAAAGTGGTGGGAGTGTGCGGGATTGATATTGAATTAAGCAAAATCCAGAACAAGGTCGCGGCCCTGAGACCCTTTGGAGATGGTTTGGCGGCGGTCTTTAGTAACACCGGTACGGTAGCCGCCCATTTCGATCCCTCCCGGCTTGGTAAGTCGATGCAGGACACCGAGAAGGGTATGACCGGCCCCCATTTAAAGGACCTTATGAATGCGATCCATCAGGGTACCCCCTTTCACTATTCAGTATATGCACCGGATATCAAATCGAATATGTACATTTTCTCCGTACCGTTTGCCATAGGGAAAACCTCCTCTTCCTGGGCATTGACCATTGCGGTCATGGAGAAAACCATCATGGCGCCGATTTACCGGGTGCTTACCTTAGGGATTATCATCGGCATCATACTGATCATCAGCATGTCCATCGCGGCGTATTTCATAGCCCGTTCCATCAGTACCCCGATTAATTATATCAAGCATATCCTGAAGGAGGTGGGCGAAGGGGATTTGACCAAACAGATCGAAGTAACCTCTAAGGATGAAATTGGGGAGTTGGGACAGTATCTCAACAACACCATTGTAAGTATCAAGTCCCTGGTCATCGCCATCAAAAGACAAACCGCCGCTTTATTCAATATTGGCAACGAACTGGCTTCCAACATGACCGAAACCGCTGCGGCAATCAACGAGATTGCCGCCCACATCCAGAGCATTAAGTCCCGGGTCATGAACCAGTCCGCCAGTGTTACCGAGACCAATATGAACATGGAACACATCACCGTCAATATCGACAAGCTCGATGGGCATGTAAAACATCAGGCCGACAGTGTGTCCCAGTCATCATCGGCCATTGAGGAGATGCTTGCCAATATCCAGTCGGTTACCCAGACCCTGGTCAAGAATGTCGATAATGTCAAGAAGCTGGCAGACGCCTCCGAGGTTGGCCGGTCCGGTCTCCAGGAAGTATCCACGGATATTCAGGAAATCGCCCGGGAATCTGAAGGCTTGCTTGAGATCAACGAGGTGATGGAGAATATTGCGAGCCAGACCAACCTGCTCTCCATGAATGCCGCCATAGAAGCGGCCCATGCGGGGGAGGCCGGGAAAGGCTTCGCGGTGGTGGCCGACGAAATCAGGAAGCTGGCGGAATCCTCCGGTGAGCAGTCCAAGACCATCAGTACGGTCCTGAAAAAGATCAAGGACTCCATCGACAAGATCACCAAATCCACCGACGCGGTGCTCAACAAGTTTGAGGCCATAGACGGCGGGGTTAAGACCGTATCGGATCAGGAAGAGGAGATCCGGAATGCCATGGAAGAACAGGGGGTCGGCAGCAAGCAGATCCTCAACGCCCTGGGCCAACTGAATGACCTCACCGGTATGGTCCAGGGTAGTTCCCTGGAGATGCTGGAAGGGAGCAAGCAAGTTATCCAGGAAAGCAAGAACCTGGAGACGGTTACCGAGGAGATCGCCCACGGGATGAACGAGATGTCCACCAGTGCGGAGCAGATCAATGTTGCGGTCAACCGGGTGAACGC
>JAITNP010000152.1 GCA_031290455.1 Treponema sp.
TTTCTCCTCTATTACGTTGAACGTTGATTTGTTTATGCTCGTATGGGTACAAGCTGCAATAACCCGAAACCAAAACTTTTCCCCCGGCCCATGCCCTGTTCAAAACTGTTGATGAACAGGGACCGGTCGCGTACCTTGAGTTTACCGATGAAAGTTGCCGCGTTCTGGGTAACCTGCGTATCCTGCGTGTCAAAACTCTGCACTCCGGTACTTTGTATCTGTAGGCTTTCCCGGTCTGTCTCAAAGCCCCACTGTTCCGATTTAGAACAAAACCATTCCAGCAGGGTTTCCCGTTTTTTGACCGGGATGAGCTTCCTGCTGTTTTTATCACGCTTAACCGGATTGAGCCGTACTTCAAAACAGTACGCATCAAAGGCAAGAAAGGATTCAGGGATATGTTTTGATTCGATACACCCATGTTCAGGCACTTGGGGCAGCCGTTTAGACAGAATCAGTATCCGCCGTTCGTTGAAATTGCCGCCTTTGTCCACAAAAAGGAAATCCCGGACCGCGTTATCTATATGGGGGAACAGGGAATAAACAATCCGGTGGATACTATAGGGATCGGTAATCTTCAGGAACTGGACATCGGCGCGATTGAGTTTCAGGATCGACGCGATCATGCTTCCTCCTTTTTGTAGTAAAAATCCTTGGCCCAGCGGGGTTTTATTCGATCATTAAACCACTCATCGGAATACAACAGTTCCTTCAAAAGCCCTGCGTAATTAAGCGGTACTTCCCGGGACTTGATAAAGTCCAGCAAGGGGCGAAGTATATCACAAGCCTCTTCGGTGGTATCACAGGCCAAGAGACGGCGAAGTTTTGTTTTAGCCCCATCCTTCTCATGACCGTTATATTTCCCTTCATCAGCATAACACCGGGCAATCGCCTGACCGATTCCCAGATTCCCATCGATCCTGGCCTTAGCCTTCTTTGCCAAGGCTGCACCAATGAGCACAAAAGCTTTCCGCTCCCTGCTTCTTTCAATATCACACAACTGCCATTTGATTAAATATTCCCAGCACTGGTATTCAAAAGCAGGATTATCCGCTTTGCTGAAAGCTGCCCTGAAAGCGGCATCAGGATTATCGCCGCTTATCCGCCCAATCACCATTTCAACAAAGGCTTCCGGTTTTGATTTTGCTTTAGTATCTGTTGCCATGATCACCTCCTTTCTGTTTTATGTATTTACCACTTCGGCAGCCCCTTTCTCTGGTGCTGCAGCAAAACGGTTCAGGTTCGGATAATTCGCTGCCCACACTTGTAACTGCCGCGCCGTATCCCGAGGACAGTAAGTCTCATAAACGTTCCGCACACAGTGCAGGAAATAAGGCCGTATCTTCTCGGCTTCTTTGCCATCGGGAATTCCGCAAGCATCAACAAGGGCCTGAAACTTTCGTTCACAAAGCTGCCAAAACAGCTCCGATGCTTTCTCCGCAAAGGGTTTGCCATCGATCTTCAGTTCTTTGCAATAGCCCATGATCCTTCCGTACAGAATCCGTGACAGCTCATCGAGGATATTCATTTCGTTTTTCAGATTGATATACAACCAGTCCCCAAAAGCGGCGGATTCAAAGAATATCTCCGATTCAACATAATCATCGGTACCTGAAACATACTGCTCGCCGGCATTACTGCTGACCCGCAGTCCCGCAGACCAAAGCCCAATGACCGGCAGCCTTTTTCTCCCTCGGGACATACCCAAACGAATATAGGGACAGTCAAAATAGTGATCCTTGTTTTCATTTTGCAGAAAACCAAGCAGGGAGGTGAGGCTTCGCCAAGGGCGTTTAGCAGGATCGGTCCACAGTACCTTTATATCTTTTCCCGAGGCGTCCGAAGCGACACTGGGATCGGTCATGCCGCTTTGATGGCCGGGGTGTAGAATGCCTCCAGAATAATGAATCCCATCCTCTGCTAAAAGCAGGAAACGGGAAAAAGGCACCAACCGGCCCATGATGGAATTTTTCAGACCTCTGGCGACTGCATCATCTTCACCGCCCGGGGGCGTTTCCCAGGGAATCGGACCCAGCCCCTCCGGGTAGATCTTGAGCTGCCCGATGTTTTCAGTGGTCAATATATTGAGCCAAAGGGTTTCCATAAGGGTGGTTCCAAAAAGAAAATTGTGGAGATACCCCAGAAAACCGATACTGCTACCGGGTTTACCGGTTGAAGGTTTCCCCTTGGCATTATATTTCTCCTGATAGCCTGGTGAAAGAACGACCGAATTATCGGTCTTTTTCCCACCCAGGGCAAAACTCATCAGTTGTACGACCAGGACCGCCTTTTCAGCATCCGATAGGGTCTGCTCTCGCTGGGTCTGGGTAAGCACCGTGGTATTACCCGTCGCTTTATCCGGTATCACCGCGCCAAATGACTGTTTGGCCGCCACCGCTATCGCTGGCACCTGCAAGAAAGGCTTTTCCCCATAGAGCCAGAAACAATCCCGGTGCGTTTCAAGGTAGGCAAGGGTCTTTTTCGCAAGTCCCTCTGGACCAAGGGCGTTCCACGCATCATCATCCTTGGGGGTATAGGCTGCCTGACAAATCGCCAGAAGCAGTTTCAATAGGACGATCTTTTGAACCGGGGTCCCTCCCACGGACTGAAGGGAAGGGTCCTGAAAGATACGCCCTAAACTTACCTGGCCCATACCGGTGATGGGTATCCAGGGTTCATCCACCAGGTTAAACTGGTTTTCAGGTTTGGCTGATTTATGGCTCATAATCCTCCCAATATTCCTTATACATTGTATAATCTGTCATAATAAATTATTTATGCTTCAGATAAAATATTATATATATGAGACTTATGTCAAGAAAAAAAACTACTATTCATCAAAAATTTTTAAAAAATATCAAAAATTTGCTTATTCTTAAACTATAAAATAGTAATATAGTCGAATAATCTAATAATCAAGATTCCTCACAGAGGTGGGGGTGTTTCTATTTTTTCTGACGCCGATTTGTTCAAAAATGCAATTTCCCCACCGCCGTGGGGGTGTTTTTCTCGCTGCCCTAGCCGAAACATGGTGGCAAAGACGAGTCCCCGCACAGGACGGGGTATTTACCAGGCATCCTCCTCCTTTTCAGTATCGACGGTTTTCTCCGCCCGGTATCCTATGGTTTTGTCATAGGACAACAAAAAATCTTGGCAAACCTCGGTGTAATC
>JAITNP010000209.1 GCA_031290455.1 Treponema sp.
TTATCGCCACTTTGTTCAGGGATGTGTACAGACAGGCATAGCCGTATACTTTGTAGAAATCATCCACCGATACATAGTCGGTGGGGCTTTTGTACTCCACAAGATTGTCCGTGCGGAAAATGGCCCCGATGTTCTTTTCTATGATAACACCCTTGGCCTTTTTGATGATGACCACATCTATTTTGAGGGGTTCGGCGCTAAGGAACTGTAATTATATAACTTGAGTATCTTGCTTTGTAATTGAGTAATTCCATTCACCATGAAATAATTCTCTTGAAATACGCACTGAATCAAATTCCTCATCAATCACCGTCTGTCCAAGCTTGTAATTGTTATTGTCCACAACACACTTTATTTTCAATCCTGTTTTGGTGGTTGTCGATGCTATCAACGGTATCATTGCTTCTATATGCCCCACTCCCGGCAGGCATCGAATTCGGGCTAACCATTCCCCAAATGATCTCATTGGCTGTTCCAACTTTTCAGCGTCCGGCGCTGCTTTACCGGCTTCTTGCTTCGCTGGGAGAAGGTGAATACTGGAACAGCTACCTCGACAAGCGATCAAATCCCGGAAAATTCAGAAAAGCCCCTACCGTAAATACCCGCCTGGTTTTTGGCGACCCCCTGCTTTTCTGCCTTTCCCGAAGTTTTGAATCCCCTCGCCTCAGCCCTTACACTTTTCTACAATTTCTTGGGCAACCCGGTCAGCATCTTCATAGAGGACCTGACAGCTTCCCACCTGACGATGCCCGCCGCCGCCGTATTTGAGCAGGAGACTGCCGACATCCACCGAGGCAGTTTTCTTGATAATGCTATAGCCCACGGTAATCGAACAATTCGCTTTGTTTTTACCATCCACCAGCCATACCGAGATATTCTGTTCGGGGAAAATGGTATAAATCAGGAAACGGTTTCCCGCGTAAATGGGATCAACACCTCGCAAATCCGCAATGATCACATTACCATCAATACGAGCATGTTTTTGCATCATCTCCCGGTAAAGCGCAGTCTGTTCAAAGTACACATCAAGCCGTTCTTTAACATCCGGCAATGCCAGGATCTCCTCAATGGATTTATCAACACAGGCTAAGGCCAGTTGCTTCATAAGATCGTAGTTGCTGATGGTAAAATTCCTGAACCTGCCCAAGCCGGTACGGGGGTCCATGATGAAGCCCAGTAATATCCACCCCTTGGGATCCAAGATCTCATCCACCGTAAGATTCGCGGAATCCACCTTATCAACATATTCAACCATGCGCGCAAAACGACCCAGCGTTTTATAGCCGCCGTAGTAGTCATACACCACCCTGGCACAACTCGGGGCAGGACGGGATACCCCCTCAAAATAGACCCTATTGCCCAGCCGTTCCGATTCACTGGAATGATGATCAAACCACAGTTTGCACCCCTTACGATACGGGATATTGGTCAGAATATCCTGATCCGTGACTTTAACCAGACCATCCTGTATATCCTTGGGATGTACAAATTCCCATGTATCAATAAGCCCCAAATATTCCAGTAAGGCGCCGCAGGCCAATCCATCAAAATCAGATCTCGTTACTAATCTCATGTTCTTATTATATGATCGGTTTAAGCCCCTTGTCAAGATGCTATAAATTTGTCTAGTATAGTATACTTAGTAAGATGGATCATACAATTAATATTCGTACCCGGAAAATTGCCGGGATCATCCTTTCCCTCGCCCTGGCGGCAGGGGTCTTTGCGTGCGCTACGTCGTCTAAAATTGGAAACGATGTCTATGGCGGATTGGGACTTCCCACTGATCCGACGCCCTTCATGGCGGTGGCCCGGACCGGTGTCCTCCCGAACGGGCTTCGTTACTATATCCTGGAAAATGCCAAGCCTGAAAACCGGGCATACCTCACCCTGGGGGTAAACGCCGGCTCGGTTTTAGAAACCGAGGATGAACGGGGACTGGCCCATTTTACGGAACACATGGCCTTTAACGGCACCACCAACTTTCCCGAACAGGAACTGGTGGGCTACCTCCGCTCTCTGGGTATGCGTTTTGGCCCTGATGTCAATGCCTATACGACTTATGACGCAACGGTTTTCGGTATCGAGGTGCCTGTTGAAGATGATGGGGGTGTTAAACGCATCCCCGGTAAGGCTCTGGCGATTCTTGATGACTGGACCCATGCCATTACCTTTGCGCCCAAGGATGTGGATGATGAGCGGCCGGTCATCATGGAAGAATACCGGTCCAGGCTCGGCGCCATGGAACGGATCCGCCGGCAGCTGCTGCCGATCCTCTTCCAGGGTTCCCCTTATGCGGATCGCAACCCCATAGGCCTCCCGGACATCATTGAGCATGCCCCGGCGTCGCGGCTGGAACAGTTCTACAAAACCTGGTACCGCCCGGACAATATGGCCCTCATCATCGTGGGGGATTTTGACGGAGCGGTCCTTGAGGCAGAACTGGCCGGCCATTTTTCCGCTCCTGCCCCGGAAACGCCCCTCAACCGTCCGGTCTATGACCTGCCTGGTCCGAAAAAAAGGACGCTGCAGGTGGAAATCTTCACCGACCCGGAATTGCCCTACAGCATGGTTAATTGCTACTACAAGCGGACTCCCAAACCAGTAACCGGGAACCTCGCTTCTTACCGGGAAGGGGTGATCGATGGGCTTATCGACCAAATGCTCTCGCTCCGCTTTGATGATGCTGCCGCCAAGCCTGAAGCTCCCTATATCGGGGCTGGCGGGAATATGATGCGCTACGGCGCCGCTTCCCGCTATTATGTGCTGGCGGCCCAGGCCAAGGCCGGCAGTGTTGAAGAAACTCTCCGGGAAATCCTGCGGGAAAAAGAATCCATGTCCCGGTACGGCTTTACCGAAACCGAGATTGACCAGGCCAAACGTTCCCTGGTTTCCGATATAGAGCGTATGGTTTCCGAAAAAGACCGGCAGAACTCGAACGCATATATCCGGAATTTTACCGCCCATTTTCTGAGGGGAGGAGGGGTCTTGGATATCGAGTGGGAACTGATGGCCATACAGAAGCTACTCCCTGGGATAAGCGCCAAGGACATTGCCGCCGAGGTTCAGCATTACTTTGCCGAAGATGATCTCTCGATTTTTGTGCTTGCCCCGGAATCAGAGGTCCTGCCTTCAAAGGAGGGGATCCGGCGGCTTGTTACGGAAGCCCGGAAAGCAAAAATAGCGCCCCCCGCCGTTACTGCATTAAGCGCTGAACTCCTTGAGAAGGCCCCGGAACCGGGGGTCATTGTTGCGGAATCAGTGGACAGCGAAACTGGCGCGGTCCATTGGGAACTCGGCAATGGCGCGGAGATCATTTTGAAGGACACCAAGAACCGGAACAACGAGGTAATCCTCTACGCCCTGGCCCGGGGAGGGACCACCAGCGCCCCTGTGTCGGAGGACATATCCGTCACCCTTGCCGCGGAAATGCTGAACGCCTCCGGCTTAGGGCGGTATACCCACCAGGAACTCATCAAGAAACTGGCAGATAAACAGGTATCCATCTCATTCTGGACCTCAAGTTTCCTCCGGGGTTTCCAGGGTTCCGCCACCACCGGGGATCTCAAAACCCTCTTCGAGTTGCTGTACCTCAGCTTTACCCAGCCCCGGATCGATGAGGACACGGTGAAGGTCATGGTGGATCAATACCGTACCTCCCTGGCCCAACGCGGGGAGGCCCCCCAGTCGGTCTTCTCCGATGAGATAACCAAGATCGTCTATGGGAATAACCCCCGCTTCAAGCCCCTGGAATTGGCGGACCTTTCCCGGGTATCCAGGGGTGAGGCCTTGGCTTTTATTCAGCAGGCCCACAATCCCGCGGACTATACCTTTGTGTTCACCGGAAACCTGGATATCCAGGCCCTCCGCTCCTATATCGAAACATACCTCGCCTCCATTCCCCGGGGGCAAACCTGGAATACCTGGGCAGACCCCCACATTATCCGCCCTGGTAAAACCACCAAAAATGTATACAAAGGCAAAGAAGCCCAGAGCCTGGTGTTCATGGGTTGGTTTGAGGCCATGGATTATTCCGAACCTGACGGGGCAGCGGCAGCAGTGTTGCAGGAATACCTGGATATTAAATTGATCGATGAAATCCGGGAAAAACAAGGGGGGGTATATTCAGTTTCGGCCTCAGTTTCCCTTTCCCCCTTCCCCCCCGCTGGGGAGCTTTCCATGACCGTATACTTCGGCTGCGATCCCAAACGGGCGGTTGAACTCAGCGCCGCCATAACAGATGAAATTGGGCGGGTCGAACAGGGAACCATCGATGCGGATGCCTTTAAGAAAGCCCAGGAGGCCATTAAAAAGACCTATGAACAGTCCATGCAGAGTAACACCTATATTGCCCGGAACTACGCAACCCTATCCCTTATTTATGAACAACCGCTCAACCGGCTGAACCAGCGTCCCGATGTATACGATGCGGTAACCCCTGATGCGTTGCAGCGTATAATGAAACGGCTCTTACCCCAGGGGCCGATGGTGGGCATTCTGTACCCAGAAGGATGGACGAAATAGATGTATTTTGATGGTTACTATCTGATATTGGTCGTACCGGCGCTGCTCCTTTCCCTAGGCGCCCAAGTGCTGGTCAAGTCGACCTTTGCACAGTATTCCCGGGTACGGAGTACCCGGAATATCACCGGACGGGATGCCGCTGAACTTTTAATGCGGGTAAACCGGATTCATGATGTGACCATAGAGCCGGTCAGGGGGTCCCTCACGGACCATTATGATCCGGGGGCCAAGGTACTGCGCCTTTCCCAGCCGGTCTATGGGAAGACCTCCATTGCGGCCATTGGGGTTGCCGCCCATGAAACAGGCCATGCGATTCAGCACACCCTTTCCTACGGTCCCCTCGGTCTCCGCAGTACCCTGGTTCCGGTGGCAAATATCGGCTCATCCATTGGTCCCTGGATAGCGATGGCCGGTATCTTCTTTTCCCTCCCCTTCCTGCTTACCATCGGTATTGTTCTCTTCGGCGGGTCGGTCCTGTTTTACCTGATAACCCTGCCGGTGGAATTCAACGCCTCAGCCCGGGCCATCGCAATATTACGGAGCAATAATGTGCTTACCAAGGATGAATTGGATGGGGTGAAAAAGGTCCTCACCGCCGCCGCATTGACTTATGTGGCATCAGCCCTGACCGCCCTCATGAGTTTTGTCCGGCTCATCCTCATTTCCCGAAACAGGAAGTAACGAGGGCAGCATACTTTCTGGATCACCTCCTGTGAACGGAAGCGTGGAACGGGAGGATACCAGGCGTGGCATCACGCCATTAAGGAGTAAGCTATGAAAATATCTATTACTGGGATGGTAATGTTTGGGGTGCTGGTTTGTATGATACAAGCCCAGCACTTGACGGTGGCGGTGAGTCTTTTTGAAACCCGCGGCGGGCTGTCCAAAGATGAGGCGGAAGTGGTTACGGAACTCTTCATCACGGAACTGATAGCGGAGGGGACCATAAAGGTGGTGGACCGGAATAATTTTGACAAAATAATGACGGAGATGCAATTTCAGTCATCTGACTGGGCGGATAGTGCGAAAGTGGCCCAATTGGGAAGGGCCTTGAACGCGAACAGCATAATCCGGGGAACGGTGATGACCCTGGCGGGACAGACGGTGATAACCTCCACGATACTGGACATAAATACTGCACAGATTCTGTCCTCATCGACCCTGCGGATGAAGGGGATTGATGAGATCTTTGATAAGCTGCCGGTATTTGTAAAAGAGATGATGAAAAATCTGCCTGACCCGCCGGGGGTATATAAAGTCGGGAGTAAGGGACCAGCAGGGGGCATCGTATTTTACGATAAGGGAGTATTCTCCAATGGATGGAAATACCTGGAAAGCGCGCCTGCTGAGACAGAGTTTATCAATGTACAATGGGGGGCTTATGAGAAGGATGTGGCAGGTACGGTTGCGGATGTCGGTTTCGGCAAACGAAACACCCAGCTTATCGTGGTTTTTTTACGGAAAAACAGGGAGAGCGGTAAAGCGGCCCAGCTTTGCGATGCGCTTAGATATAATGGTTACGACGATTGGTTTCTGCCGAATAAGGGAGAGTTAGATTTAATGTATAAAAATCTGAAGCAAAAAGGGATAGGTGATTTTACTAACAGTTATTACTGGTCTTCCTCGCAGACCAATGATGATCTTACGTGGAATCAGGGGTTCAGCGATGGTACGCAGTACTACGACTTTAAGTATCGGGTGTATTGTGTTCGTGCTGTCCGGGCTTTTTAACCCTTTAGCCCTTTAACTTTTTAATGGGGGTTGCAAGGGGATGTTCACTTAGGAATAGTATCTAAAGGACGAAAAGCGGCGGGAACTCTTTTTCGTTGAGAATCAGAATAGGCAGAGGGGGAAAAACAGTTTTCGTTCACCCAGGTTTCATAAAAAGCCACAAGCAGGAGTTTGCCGTAAAACCACGCTTTTGCTGTTTTATCTGATTTTGACGGTATTTCATTGTAATGAAAAATTGATTTTAACCGTTTAAAAACAAGTTCTATTTGCCAGTAAAATTGGTATGTTTCCAACAATAACGCGCTTTCTGTATCGCGTGCAACTTTTTTTCCGCTTCTTTTGTTTTGCGGATGGCGCACCGCGCTTCACCAAAAAGAACCTAAACTTGCCCCTAAAAAATATTAAAAACAAAAAAATCGCAAAATTACGGTAAAACACCAGAAAACAGACAAATTTTTCCAATGTCGCCGAGACCTTTAGGATAGCACCATGAATCGTTCGCTGTCGGCGATGAATGTTTTATCGCCTGTGCCTGCTTCAATGGAACCAAAGGGCATTTGCGCCCGTAGTATCCAGTGTTCAGGGATGCTATAAGCCTTGCGGACAGCAGCATCAATTACCGGATTATAGTGCTGCATGGAAAGGGAAAATTCTGTAGAGTTTGTTAAAGAACAAGCTGAACGCATATAACATTCCGAGTCTGCCTGAGCAGTCTCTCCGGACAGATGTTTATCAGATTGTTACGCGTTTATTGAATGTGGTATAGGTGCAATTGTTTTGTCAGCCGTGTTTACGGTCTGCGTGTCATATAAACATGCTGTTCTCTTTTTATTTGCAATAGATAATGAACCTGACCTACGTTGCCCGGATAAATCCTCGAGCTTTCGGACGCAATGCGGGGCAAGGTTAGCCTTTAGGCGTAGGGAGTATGTCAGAACCCGTAGGTTTTTAACTTGTTCAGTATGGTTTTCCTGCTGATGCCCAATTCCCCGGCGGCCTTGGTACGGTTTCCCTGATAGCGGGCAAGGCTTTTCAGAATGGCCTCTTTTTCAATGGCTTCCAGGGACATGGTTTCCGGGGTCGTGATCACCGCTGCCGGACGTTCATGGAGATCGATGGCTTCATTGGTAATGACATTCCCCTCGGCATAGATGATAGCGCGCTCAAGGATGTTTTCCAGTTCCCGGATATTGCCGGGAAAGGGATAAGCGCGGAGGCGGTCCACCGCTTCGGCGGTCAGGGTAGGTACAGAACGGCCCATGCGGGATGCAACCTTGTTAAGCAGGTGTTCCCCCAGGAGGGGAATATCCTCCGGCCTATCCCGCAGGGGGGGCAGCTCAATTCTGAACACATTGAGCCGGTAGTAGAGGTCCTCCCGGAAACGGCCTTCCCCCACCATGGCTTCCAGGTCCCGGTTGGTGGCGGAGATGATCCGGGCATTGACGGGAATATCGCTCACCCCTCCAAGGCGACGGATTTTCCGTTCCTGTAGTACCCGGAGCAGCTTGACCTGGAGGGGCATGGGCATTTCCCCGATTTCATCAAGAAAAAGGCAGCCCCGGCCTGCAAGCTCAAAAAGCCCCTGTTTCCGGGCAGCAGCCCCGGTAAAGGACCCCTTCTCATGGCCGAAGAGTTCACTCTCCATGAGTCCCTCATGGATGCCCCCGATATTCACCGCCACAAATGGCTCACCCTTATTGAGACTCCGGGCATGGATTTCCCGGGCCGCCACTTCCTTGCCGGTCCCGCTTTCACCGGTAATGAGGACGGTTATATCCGTGCCGGCTATCTTGTCAATCTGCTGAGAAAGCCGTTTCATGGCCGGAGTATTGCCGATAAGGGTATTCCCTTGTCCGGCGGTCCGTTCCTCCGCCTCGATCCGGTTTTCCCGGCGCTTGTTTTCTATCAAGTTTTGGAGCTTGATGATAAGTTCAGCCGGATCAAAAGGCTTTACCAAGTAATCCTGAGCCCCGGATTTCAAGGCATTAACCGCGTCGGGGATTTGCCCGTGAGCGGAGATCATGATCACCGGGGAGAGAATACCCCGCTGCCGCATCCATTCCAGGACTGCCTGGCCGCTCATGCCCGGCAACTTGAGGTCAAGCAGCACCGCATCAAAGGTTTCCCCCTCAAGATACTCAAGGGCCGCTTCTCCGCTCTCAGCCCCCTCGGAATCAATATGTTCAAGCCCAAGGTATTTTTTAAGAGAAAGCCGGATGTTCCGTTCATCATCAACGATTAATACACGCATTGTCTTACTTTCATTATAGGGGAACAAGGGTAATCCTGACCACCGTCCCACCACCCTCCCGGTTTTCAAGGATGACGGAACCCTTAACCGCTTCCACAAAACGTTTGCTGATGGAAAGCCCTATCCCGGTGCCGGTACTTTTGCTGGTAAAAAAAGGATCAAATATCCGTTTCATATCCGCTTCAGCTATCCCCGTTCCCCGGTCAAAGATGCTGATAACGATGCCGGAACCGCCGCGACTTCCGGCGCCGGTCCGGGTGATGGTGGCGGAGATGGCCTCCTCCGGTCCCCCGGATTCCAGGGCGTTGCGGAGGATGTTCTCCAGCACCGAACGGAGGCGGTCAGGGTCCATGAAGATCATGCCGTCTCCCAGGGCATCATCCCGCAGGATGTTTCTACCACAGAGCCGCCGGGATGTCTCGGCCAGGATATTATAGGTATTGAGGGGAACCCGGTTCCCTTCCGCATCCCGGAGATAATCGTTCACCCGGTATGTCAGGGCCGAAAGCCGCTCCACCTCTTCATCAATGATGGCGACCTCCTCTTTGCCATTATCAGGGAAGAGCTTTCTGAGTATCCCTGTTTGGAGCCGGATAGACAGGAGGGGATTTTTGATTTCATGGGCCAGGGTGCTTGCGGCAGTCCCCAGGACCACGAGGTTCTTCTGGGCCTCGATCCGGTCCCGGTATTCACCATTCCTGATATAAAGCCCTCGGATATACACAACCAGCGCCAGGAACGCAAGACACGAGAGGGGAAACAACAGGGCGGTGAAGGTTTGGGTGCGCCAGTACGCGGGATGGGAAATGTCGATGTATATATATTTTCCCCAAACCAGCGCATTGAAGAAGAAGTCCTGCCGTCGCATCATGGGGGTGTGCCGCCGGGTTCCGGATTCGGCGCCCCAGGGATATTCACCATCCTGGCGGGACGCTGGAGGCGGAATGCCCATCCGCTCGGTGTGGAGTACAAATTTGATGGAATGTCCCTTCCGGTCGGGAATGGTATAACGGCCAAACCGGTTTTTCGGCATCGTATCCAGGAAGCCCTCATCGAAAACCGGCGGTACCTTTCCCCAGTAGTACAGCAGGGTAAGATCCGTGCCGTATACGGCGGAACCGGCTATCCGTTCTGTAAGTACCGGATTAGACTCAATGGCGGAACCGAAATCATCGTACTCCCGGAGACTCGTAAAGAGCATGTTCAGGATCCGCTCGTTGTCATTATCCCGGATGAGCCGCGCCCGGTCCCGCATTCCCCAGATGATGAACCCCGTGAGGGCGGAGAGTAAGGCCCAGCACAAGGCCGCGGCAATGCAGGATGAGGTCTGTACCGGTATTTTCATGGTATGGATACCAGCATTGCAATTACTGCGGCCTCATCTTCAAAACAGCCAAGACTCCGGAGCGTTGAAAGGCCCAGAAGAAAGCCGTACTGAGCCTTGATAAGCTGGTTATGGTTTGAGCTTACGAGACTTGCGGCGTCGGAAAGTACGGACAGGGAATTCTGGGAGAGCTGGTACAGTTCCATGACGTATTCGAAGTGTTTTTGGGCATACTCAAAGGCTTTACGGGAAGATACCACCGAACTCGCCTGGGCGATGGCGTCAAGGATGGCGGTTTGCAGCGCTATTGCCAGGGTATCCTGGGTATTTTGGTAATCCAGGCCGGCCTCATCCCGGGCGATTTGCTTCTTTGCTACATTGGTTCCGGTAACCCAGAAATCCATGGGTATGCTGCCGCTCAGGGAGAATCTCCCCGAAGGAGGCTCCATGCCGCTGGTATAGGAATAGTTCAGTCCGGTAGATACGGAAGCGCTGAGGCTGGGGAGATAATCCTTTTTCGCCAAGGTAACGGACTCCTCGGCCCGTCGAGACATAAGAGCGGCCTTGGCAAACCCCGGATTATTGGCTTCGACGGTTTTCCATAAACGTCCATACCAATCATCCAGTCCTGCTTCCGGCAAGGTTGCAAGTTTCTGAATCAGTTCCTCATAATCATCAAAATTAACCTCCGCTAATGGGGGAATTTTCTGGAGCCTCGTAAGGTTTTTAAGCTTTGCGATACTCAAGGTTACATCCCGCCGGGCCTGGTTGCGTCCGGTTTCCCGGGCTTCCTTATCCGCCAGAGCCTGCAGGTAATCGCCATAGCTTATCATGCCGCTTTCAAGCCGGGCCTCCGCGATGGCGAGACCCAAGGCCGCCGCTTCCAGTGCGGCATTCGCCGCTTCCAGGGATGTCGTCGCTTCCAATGCCCCGTAATAGGCAGTGTCCGCCCCGTCGAGGACCGTGTAGTACTCCGCCAGGGCATCCTTCCTCGTGATTTCGGTGGTAATGGCGTTGATGGATTTGAGCACACGGTTCTTCCCCCCATCCCAGAGTTTCTGGGATACGCTGAAACTCGCTCCCGCGCTCAAGCTGTCCTGGAGGCTCCGCTCCCCCCAGAGATTCATTGAGGCGGAAGCCCCCAAGGACAGGGAGGGGAGGTTCGTATAGGTTTGGGATTTTTCATCCAGGATGCTGCTTTTGATCGCCAGGTTGTATTTGGCAAGACTCCGGGAATTGGCGAGGGCGAGGCTCCGGACCTGCTCAAGGGTTAAATTCTCTCCAAAGGCGCCAATCAGCGCAGGGGTGATTATTATCAGCATCATACCGATTCTTTTCATACACGTTTTCCTTGTGATCCATAATTTAAAGAACAATAATCCTAAACCCCCTCACTCGTAGCGCAGCGCGTCAATCGGGTAGAGCCGCGCTGCTTTCCGGGCCGGATAATACCCGAAGATCACCCCAACCAGCGCCGCAAACAGGGCTGCCACCGCGACAATTAGGGGGTTAATTGCCGTGGGAATCTTCATGACCCCCAGAATTCTACACACCAGCGCTGCCAGTCCTATACCGATGATGCCCCCGAGAAGGCTTAGAATAATGGACTCCGACAGAAACTGAAAGAGGATGTCCCGCTTCCGCGCCCCCACGGCCATACGGATACCAATCTCCCTGGTGCGTTCCGTCACCGATACCAGCATGATGTTCATGATCCCGATACCCCCCACCAGCAGGGAAACCCCCGCAATGGCGGCCAAGAGGGTGGTGAGGCTCCGGGATGTTTCCGACGCCATGTCAATGATGTCCGCCATGTTCATAATCTCAAAGTCCGCTGTTGCCGAATCCGAAAGCTTATGGGCCTCCCTGAGGATAAGGTCTGCTTCCTTTTGGGCCACATCCATGTAATTTTTACTCACCACGCTCATGGCAATGGAATTGATGTTTCGGGTATTGAGGAGCCGGGTTAGCGCGGTATCCAGAGGCACCATGATGATATCATCCTGATCGTTCCCATTGCCCCCGGCGCCCTTCTTTTCCAATAGCCCGATGACGGTAAAATGATTGGTCCCAATGCGTACTTGCCGGTTTATGGGGTCGGCGCCGCCGAAGAGCTGGGTCGCCGTAGTGGCTCCCAAGACCGCCACCCGGTTCCGCTCCCGGAGGTCCGTTTCATCAAAGAAGATACCCTCAGCAGTCTCCCAGTTCCGTATCACCGGATAATCCGGCTCTACCCCCATGACGGTAACGGACCAACTCCCCACTTCCCCAGAGACGGTGAAGCTCCGCTGGGTTATCCCCGAAACAGCCTGGGCAAAACTCGCCTCAGCCTTAAGTTTAACCGCGTCCTGCCTGGTAAGCCGGTTAGACCGGGAAAAGCCGGTATTCTGCTGGCCAGGACGCATGGTCATCCGCCGGGGCATGATCTGGATAAGGTTCGTGCCCATGGCGGTGATCCGCTCCTCAATGGCTCGCTGTGCCCCCTCACCAATGGCAACCATGACAATCACCGACCCCACCCCAATGATGATCCCCAGGGAGGTGAGGAGGCTCCGCATACGATTGCGGAAGATGCTTCTAAGGCAAGAATGCAGGAGTTCCAGGGAATTCATAAGGCAACCTCAGAATTTTGTTTTTCTTCACGCCTCATTCCGCTCTCCTAACTCCTCGCTGGCAATTCGCCTTTGGCGAATGGCCAAATCTTCTGCCGCACTCCGCTGTTCGGTTACGGGTATATCTGAAACGAGCGCTCCGTCCCGTAGGGTGATGACCCGTTTGGTATAGGCTGCCAGTTCCGGCTCATGGGTAACCATGATGACGGTCTTCCCCTGGCGGTTGAGGTCCTGGAACAGACTCATGATTTCCAGGGTCATCTCTGTGTCCAGGTTCCCCGTTGGCTCATCCGCAAGGATAAAGGCGGGATCGTTTACCATGGCCCGGGCGATGGCTACGCGCTGCTGCTGCCCCCCGGATAGCTGGGAAGGAAGGTGGTTGAGCCGGTCCTCGAGTCCCACGTCCCGTAAGGCCGCCGCTGCCCGTTCCTTCCGGTTACGAATCTTCCCTTGCCGGTTGTAAAACAGGGGGAGTTCCACATTTTCTAGGGCCGTGGTCCGTGCCAGGAGGTTGAAGGCTTGAAACACAAAGCCGATCTTCTGGTTCCTGATGAAGGCAAAGGTGTCCGAATCAGAGGCGGAGGTTTCAATTCCGTCGAGGCGGTAGGTCCCCTCATTGGGCTTATCGAGACAGCCCAGGATGTTCATCAGGGTGGATTTCCCCGACCCCGAAGGTCCCATAACCGACACGAACTCCCCGGCTTCCGCGGAAAAGTCCAGCCCTCGTAAGGCCCTGACGATGATACCCTCGAGCCGGTAATGTCGCTTAATCCCCTGTAATTCAATCACCGCCATTTGAGCGCCGCTCCCCAGGGATAGTGATGATACTCATAGCAATGCAACTCCTCATAATGATAAGCAAAAACCGTGCCAGATGTTTTCAACATACCAGCAATAGCAGAAAAGTGATAAAGCGGCGAAAACACGCACAAGAAAGCGCCTTTTCTGCCATTACCGGGGTTTGAAGCTTGAAGGGAGAAGCGCAGGGTGGTTTAACACAGGGCGTTGTATCGCCATCTGCGCGGCGCCTTTCTGATAACGCAAAACCTTCCGATTCTTGAGAGCCGCAAATTCTTATGGACCAAAGATAAATCGGTAGAAAAACCCTGGAACCTATGATACGGTGAAATTGATAGCAATCGCCGAATGATAGGGAGGTTTTTTCCATGTTCCAGCGCATCAATGTATGATAAATTATAACATTTTGTCAAAATTGTCAAAATATTTATTTTGGGGACTATAAGCACACTTGATCCCAATATTGTATAGAAATTTAATCAATGTCAACAAGTTAAGCCCTGATTCAACAATTAGACTTATGGTTATGATGGAAGTAAGCCTTACGCGGTATCTTCTTTGGTAGAGAGCGGTTGGTTCGAATGGGGATAACGCGCCTTGCCAATGGCTTATTGCTTCCACGCTTTTCAGCCCCATCTTCCAATAACCTCTGAATTAACCGGTCTTTTAATACGCCTA
>JAITNP010000216.1 GCA_031290455.1 Treponema sp.
CAGCGGCTGCTGATGTTGTCGGAAAAATTTTCCACCCTCGATGAGGGTGAGCGGGAAAAGCTCATCCATGCTATTGAGGACTTGGAAGGGGTGCTGGAAAAAGCGGGATTGTAGTGCAGCCAGCACCGCATGAACATTATCGCCTCGAAAGCGGGGTGTATTCTAGGCGTTTCTGGACGCACTTATAGGCAGGACGGATGATACGTCCCCCGGCGATGATCTCTTCCAGGCGGTGGGCGCACCAGCCCGCGACCCGGCTCACCGCGAAGAGCGGGGTGAATAATTCATCCGGTATGCCCAGCATCTTATAGACAAACCCGGAATAGAAATCCACATTGGTGCAGATATCCTTATCGGAACCCTTGATTTTCTTAAAAACCTCGGGGGTAAGCCGTTCAATGAGATGGTACAGGTTAAATTCTTCGATTAAGGCTCTTCCCGTACCCTGTTTTTCAGCGGCCAGAATGGCGGCCTTATCCCGGAGGAGTATTGCCCGGGGATCCGTTTTGGTATACACCGCATGACCCTGGCCGTAGATGAGGCCGGTATGGTCATAGGCTTCACCTTTGAGAAGCTTTTCAAGATAATCTGCCACCGCTCCCTCATCATCCCAACGGGGAACCTGGCGCTTGATATCCTCCATCATCTCCATCACCTTGCTATTGGCCCCGCCATGCTTGGCCCCTTTCAGGGAGCCTATCCCCGCAGCAATGGCGGAATAGGTGTCCGTATCAGCGGAAGAAACCAGGTGAACCGCAAAGGTCGAGTTGTTCCCGCCCCCGTGTTCGGCGTGGAGCATCAGGGACAGGTCCAGGATTTCCGCTTCCAGCCGGGTAAACTTCTGATCCGGTCTGATAAGGGAGAGGATGGTTTCCGCACTGTGACCAGAAGACTCAGGGAGATGGATGATGAGGCTTTCATGGTCGTAATAGTGCTTTTTGGCCATATAGGCATAGGCAACTATGGTAGGGAACCGGGCAATAAGCTCAATGCACTGGCGGAGCACGTTTTCCGCGGATCGGTTTTCCGCATCATCATCATAGGAATAGAGGGTCAGCACCGACCCGGCAAGTTTATTCATAATATCCCGGGAAGGGGCCTTCATGATGTTATCTTCGGCGAAATTCTTGGGCAGCAAGCGGCTGTCCCCCATGAGGGCGCTGAACTTTTCAAGCTGTTCCGAAGAGGGAAGGTTGCCAAACAGGAGGAGGTAGACCGTTTCCTCAAAGCCAAAACGCCCCTCCGCAGCGGCAGTATGCACCAAATCTTCCACATCAATGCCCCGGTAATAGAGTTTACCCGCCACCGGCACCTTTTCGCCTTCATCCATGATATAGCCATGGACATCCCCGATCCGGGTAAGCCCCACCAGAACGCCGGTCCCATCGGCATTACGAAGCCCCCGTTTGACGTTGAATTTACCGTATAGATCGGCATCAATGTAGTCATTTCCGGTTATTTCAGGCACATAGTCCTTTGTATTATTCATAGGGCATCCTCGCATATTTATACAAGATTTTATAATACTATGAATGTTTATACAAATAATGTCAACAACTTAAAAAACTCCCCTATTAAATTCCGCATTAAGACCTTATTTTTTTGTCGCCACCCTTTTGGTCAGCCGCGCAACCACCATTTCTGTAATGGATTCCACCGCTTCCCTCGTCAGTTCCATGTCCTTACCTGAGGGTTGAAAGACCGGCTCGGTCCGCTTGGTGAGGGGCTTCCCCAATATCGCCTCAGCATGGGATCGCAGATACCCCAGGCTGCGACAGCCCACCGCGACCCGCCGGATGTTCACCAGGTTGAAGGGGGTATGGCACACTGGTAGCGCTTTTACCCACCGCCCCGCGCCCCAGGGATTTTCCTACCCCGCACGGACTATGGTTCCGGCGCCGTCACTCACTATCCCGAAATGATGTCGGGAGGAGCGGGAAGCGCAGCTCCCAAGCGTTGTCCGTAGACAATGCCTCATTTTTAGGAGCGAAACAATGGCAAAACGAACCGATTGGCTCCCCGGACGGCGGGAAGCCAAGCTCGCAATGGCCAAAGATTGGCTGGAGGTTCCCGGGGTCAAGGCAACGGCATGGAAGGTCCCCACCGGCGAAGTGAGCGCCCTGGGATTCCTGTTTCCTTCTTTCCCGGGAATCATTTTAATGCCCTCGCCCTGTAGTTCTTTCATATTTGTATAGACAAAATTAAAGATTATCGTTATATATAGCTGATAAAGGTATAAACAAATTGATATTTTCAAGCCTAGGGCAGTACTCACTACATAAAACCATCGCGGAGTATGCAAGACCCCTGGTTGCGGATGCATTGATGAGAAGTAATACAGTATGGCGGCAAGATTTATTCAAAGATGTTCCTCTGGAAAAATTCTTCAATGATGCAATGCGGTATCGTACGCAAATGGATGCAAAAAAATAAAAACTCAAAAACCCGCCAAGCTTTCCGATGTAGTGATCATTCTTTCCCGGCCAATGGAAGCGGGGAATGTGGGGGCCTTATGCCGGGCCATGAAAAACATGGGCCTTTCCCGGCTCCGTATTGTTTCTCCGGGACCCATGGATGATGGGGTCATCCGGGCCAGGGCGGTTCATGCCGGTGATGTATGGGAAAAGGCTGCATATTTCGATTCCCTCGGTTCTGCGGTCGCCGATTGTGCCCTGGTTATCGGCACAACCCGGCGGCGGGGACAGCGGCGGAAGTCCCTTACCTTAACCCCCGCAGAAACAGCGACATACCTCCGGGAACGGCCCGGGCAGGCTGCGCTGGTTTTCGGCAATGAGCGTACCGGACTTGAGGCTGAGGAACTCCGTATCTGTAACCTCGCTTCTCATATTCCCGCTGATGATGCCTTCCCGTCGCTCAACCTTTCCCACGCAGTACAAATATACGCCTATGAACTTTTCCGTGCCTTGGGTCCTGCCCCTGCTGCGGTGAAAGGTGAGTGGGTTCCCCTGGAGCGGACCGAGGTGGATACCTTGGCCCGGTCAGTAACCAATTCCCTGGCCTCCCTGGGCTTTTATAAACAGCCGGGCCGGGAAGAACAGGAACGATTTTTCAGGGACATTTTTTCCCGTGCGGGATTGACCCCACGGGAGGCCGCATACCTGGAAGGGATATTCGCCAAGGCCGCCCGCCTGGGATCCGCCTGCAAAATGCTGGAAATGGCAGAAAAGTGACAGGGCCGCGAAAATACGCAAGCGGAGGCGACCATGCGTACAGCCTCATCGACGCGAGCGACGAAGTGGTCCATGTCAGCAAACAAGCTGATTACCGGTTGCATTATTGCGTTGATTTATTCAGTTTGTGTATGACCCGCCGTCCGCCGTGGAGGGTATTTTCTCCATCGTTCTTATAGAGGCTGCACACAGTATGCTGATAAATTTTTATTTTTTTATTTTTTTCCGTATTTCTATGGACAAAGAAAAATAAATGTGCTATATATTAATACAAGGTTATTCTGAATGACCAGACTTGTCATAGACAAGATTATATTTTATGGAGGGCGCAAGTTCCAGGTTATAATACCGGGGAGTGACCGTAATAAAGATGTACATAATTGCTTATAATACTATGCATTAT
>JAITNP010000223.1 GCA_031290455.1 Treponema sp.
ACCCAGATTGAGGTAGGCGTGGATGAAGGATTGAAGCACGACAGCGCCGTCTATTGCGATGACCTGATCAGCATTCATAAATCCCTGCTTACCGATTATGTTGGCTCCATCTCCCCTGCCAAAATGGAGGAGGTAAACACCGCTCTGCGTATCGCATTGGCTACCGACTGATGCCCCGTTATCTATGATTGACTCTCATGTAGCGTTTCGGGTCTGAAGAAAGTAGTATCAAGCAGGCATTGAGCGACCGAACTATGAGAAAAGACTATGAGAAAACAAGGTTTACCCTCTACTGGACTGGACAAGACTCAGGAGACACCTATTGACTTTCTTCCATATAGGGGTGTATATTTTTAGCCAAGAGGAACGTCAGGGTACTGGAGTCTTCTAAAATATAGTACTGCAAAAACTCTATACCCTGCTTGACTACCGTGAATTGTTTGATTTTGTGGGTCAAGCATAGTATCCAGGGCCAGGTTACGGATCTTCCCGTACTGGGGATGCTGGGAGTTACGACTGTAGTTCACCACCGTACTCTGGAGAAAATCCCCCAGTTCGCTCCCGCTCACATACCCGTCACGGTTTAAGTCCGCTTCCCGGTTCTGCAAACCCGCCTCAAGCTGGGCCCGAAAAATGCTCTTGTCCGGCACGGTCTCGTCCGCCGCGCCCGAGGCGATGAATTGCCGCACCGGATTGGCGATCTTATAGTCGATGATCCCCGGGGACACACGGGAGGTGGCAAAGACCGAGCCTGAGAAACAACTATCAAAGATGAGCAGCACGTGACGGCTCTCAATCTGGGTTGCCCAGGTGTTGAACTGTTCCATCGCAATGGCGGTCCGCTTGAATCTCAGCTCATCATAGTGGGGATTGGAACTGTCCACCGGCACGATGTACCCCAGTGGTATCGAGCTTTAAGGTATGCCCGTGGCCCGCGTAATACACAGAGCCGGACATCCCGTTCATAGCCGTATTGGTCGAAGAAGGCTGCTATCCCCGCCTTGAGGTCCCTGCTGCTGAGGTTTTCCAGGGGTTTCACGGAAAACCCTTGCTCCGTAAAGAGCTGCCTAATTGCCTGGGTATCCTCCCGCACCCCCGGCCTTGATCCGCGCTCTGGGCAAGAAGCGCCTAGAACGGCGCCAGCGCCATGAGCAAGGCGCCCATCCGTACTGTCTGTTTAATTTTCATGACTCATTAAGTATGGCATCGAAATAACACCAAAGCAAGCAAAATAAAGGATTTTTTATTCTTTTTTCCACAACCCCCCACTTCACCCCCTTATATAAGGGTATGAACCATTGCATACACCTCCCTTCGATAGGGTTCCCTGCCTTGATCCGGGAATACCTGTTCCCTTCCGGCTGCGCGATCTGCGGCAGGATGCTCCTTGATACGGAAGAAGCCTGGTACGGCTTATGCCGGGATTGTACGCCCGGCCTTGCCATAGATCGGGAAACCCGTTGTTCCCTATGCGGCCGTCCCCTCATATCCGAACAGGATCGCTGCCTGCCCTGCAGGGAACGGGCGGCTGTCAATCCTGAGGGATCAGCCTATCATTTTGACCGGGTTATCGCCCTCTTTCCCTATACCGGAGATTACCGGAAGCTCCTGGGGGCCTACAAATTTGGCACGTACCGGGCCATCGGCAATTTCTTCCGGGAAAAACTCATCGAAGGGCTTTCCCTGTTTCCTGCCCATCTGTTGACCAACCCCGTCTGGACCCCGGCTCCGCCGAGGCCGGGAAAGATAAAAAAGACCGGTTGGGATCAGATTGAATACTTGGCGCGGCTCCTTGATAGCCCATGCCGGGGAGCGCGTAACACCCATCCAGTATACCGCTGCCTTAAACGGCTCCCCTCAAAAAGCCAAAAAGAACTCAACCGGGAAAACCGGAAAACCAACCTCCTGGGCAGGATCCGCTGTACCAAAAAGGTCCCCCCGGAAGTGATCCTTTTTGACGACGTGTTCACCACCGGGTCCACCATGGATGCCTGCGCCGCAGCCCTCAAGACAGGAGGCGCCGAAAAGGTCTACGGACTATGCCTTTTCTATGATTGAGCCGCCCTTTCCCCCCTCAAACGCCTGAAGCGCTAGAAAAGTACCGGGTTGCCCCCAATCCGGTGCTTTTTTAGTATTTCCAGCATCCAGGGATGTTGACAAAACAGTATAACCTCGATACTGTTATTATGACAGTCGGAGATTCATTGAATCGGAGATTCAGTTTAAAAGGGGTCGTTCGGCGACCCTTTTTTATTATGCGGAGGCGGCATTGCGGTTCACCCCGAGAAAAGCGGACCCCTTATTTGATTCCTTGGAACCGGTGGTTACGGGTATGGGAATGTCCTTGGTGGAGTTATCCCTGTCCCGGCATAGGGGCAGTGTTCAGGTGCGGATGGTGGTCTATAAAAAGGGAATCCTGGGGGTGGATGACTGTTCCCGGGCGCATCATGCGCTGCTCCCCCGGCTGGAACTGGCCTTTCCCGATCAGGACCTCTATGTGGAGGTGTCTTCTCCGGGGATAGACCGGATTATTAAAGATGGTGCAGAATTGGTATATTATGTGGGCCGGGGTATAAAATGTTACCGGACGGATATTTCCGATTGGTCCGCCGGTATCCTCCAGGCTGCCGATGAGACCGGGCTCATACTGAACACGAATAAGGGTATGATGCAGTTAACCTATGAGGTTATCGCGAAGGCGAAATTAGATTATTCCCAGGAATGAACCAAACAGCCATGCTCCCTGGGGGCGTGGGGAATGCAAGATAGGAGGTTTACGGGCGTGGCAACGGATATGTCGGAAGCAATCCGCCAGCTTATTCAAGATCGGGGTATGTCGGAGGAACTCATACTCCGGACTATTGAAAATACCCTCCTTGCGGCGTATAAACGCCGTTACGGAAATGCGGATAACGCCGTTGTTCGGTTTACCGATGAACGGATGGTCTCGATTTATGCAAAAAAGAAAATCGTTGACGGTGTCTACGATCCGGTTTCGGAGATAGACCTGGAAGATGCCAGGGAGCTGAATCCTGATGCGGAGATGGGGGATGAACTGCTCATTGAGGTGGACCCCCGGGAGTTTGACCGTATTGCGGTTCAAAATGCCAAACAGATGGCCCGTCAGTCCCTGCGGGAAATCCAGAAGGATAGCCTGTACTCCGAATATAAGGACAAGGTTGGTGAGATAATCATCGGGTACTATCAGCGGGCGCGGAACGATACCATTTATGTGGATTTAGGAAAAATGGAGGGGGTCCTTCCCAAGAAGTACCAGTCCCCCCGGGAACTCTACCATGTGAATGATCGGATCAAGGCCCTGATTACCGAGGTGAATAAAACCCCCACGGGCCTCCAGGTGGTGCTTTCCCGGACCCATACGGAGTTTGTCAGGGCCATTTTTGAGCTTGAGGTCCCTGAAATTTACGATAAAACCGTGGAGATCCATAAGATAGTCCGGGAGCCGGGGTACCGTACCAAGCTTGCCGTCTATTCCAACCGGGAGGATGTGGACCCTGTGGGAGCCTGTGTGGGCCTCAAGGGGGTCCGGATTCAGGCGATCATCAAGGAACTGGAGGGGGAGAAGATCGATATTCTCAAATATGAGGCTGATCCCCGGCGGTTTATCAAGAATGCCCTTTCCCCGGCAGAGGTCCGGGATGTGATTATTCTGGATGAGGGTAAGCATCAAGCCCTGGCGGTGGTGAGCGATTCCCAGCTTTCCCTGGCCATCGGCAAACAGGGGCTTAATGTACGCCTGGCGAATCGCCTGGTGGACTGGAATATTGATGTTAAGACCGATGCCCAGTTTGAAGAAATGGATATTGCCGCTGAATCCCGCCGGGCAGTTTCTGAACTCTTCGGTGATGCTGAAGAGTACGGGGAAGAATTTTCCCGGATTTCCGAACTTCCCGGGGTGGATACCGCAGTAGCCGGGGTACTGCAGGAAAACGGTATTGACTTTATCGAAGATTTCCTTGCCCTTTCCCCGAAGGAGCTTGCAGGGTTCACGAATATTACCGGGGAACAGCTTGAAACCTTACACAAACTTATTGAAGAGTATGTGGAGATTGTAGAAGAGGAGGAGGGTGAATCGGAAGCCAATGCCGGCAAAGCTGCAGCGGAAAGTGTCGAACCAGAGGTAGTATGCGGTGAAACGGCAGTTTCAGAGGATGCGACGGCCCTGCCGGAGGTAACCCCAGCGGCTCTCCCCGCGGCAGTACCGGAGGAAACCGAAGAATACGAATGCCCAGAGTGTGGGGCAAAGATAACCCTTGATATGACCAGTTGTCCTAAGTGCGGTATTGGTTTGAGCTTTGAATATGAAGATGAATAAAGGTGGATCATGGCTGAGGAATTAGATAGTACCCAAAAACCAAAAGCAGAACTCATTAAGCGGGTACAAAATGGGCATGAAACTTCGGAGGGGAGGGTGAAAAATACCCCTGCTTCTGAACGTGGTGAGCGCCGTAAGGTGATTGTGGTAAAAAAGAAATCCCCTGCTGCTCCCGTCGATTCTGCTTCGGGGCCGGTTAAAAAGAACCCGCCAAAGGTCGTTGTTGCCCCTCCTGGGGAAGCAGCTGTTTCCGATACGGCTGTGGCAAAGGGTAAATCCGGCGGTTCCTCCGACCAGACCACCCCCAAGAAAGAAAAGTCCAGGGATGTAAATCCCGTACCCCCTGCGGGGGCAGGTGCAAAGGAAGCATCTTCAAGAGACGGATCTTCAAAAGATGGATCGGTATCGGCAAAAGCCCCCCCGATAAAAGAAACATCCGTAAAAGAAGCCTCCGTAAAAGAAACATCGGCAAAAGAAGCTCCGGTAAAAGATGTATCTTCAAAGAATGTAAAACCCCTGGATCCAGGGCAGCGTCTTCCTGAGCCGAGGAAGGAACAGAAGGTCGTTTCTTTCCCGGTTACCCAGCGGCCCGCCGCCGCCGCCGGCAGGGTCGGCGGTAAATTCGTCGGGCCGCGGCGTCCTCGCGAGGACGGACCGCGAGGGGGAGGGGGGCAGGCTCCTTTTTCCCCGCGGCCCGCAGGTCCGGCGGGCAGGCCCGGCGGCAAACCCTTTGGGCAGCGGAGCACTGAAGGCGGCGCTAACCGGTCTCGACCAGGAGGCCCGGGGGGAAACCGTTACAGTGGCCAAGGAGGAGGCGCTCCGCGGCCAAACCGGCCCGGTTTCGTACCCGGGGGGCCTCGGCCCGGAGGGTTCAGCGGCCCGCGGCCCGGAGGAGCGGGAAGGCCCGGAGGAGCGCGGCCCGGAGGGGCGCGGCCGGGAGGCGGTGGGTTGCCCCCTCAGACTCCTTCCCCGGTACTTGAGGGAAAGGGGCCGATTAAGAAATCCTTTAAGGCCAAGAAACCGGTTTACACGAGGAAAGAGAAAGAACTGGAAATGGAGGAAAAGCTCCTCCAGACCAAGAAGAAGATTGCTCATATCGCAAATCCAGTGCCGAAATCCATTGAAATCATGGAAGTTGTTTCGGTGTCCGAATTAGCCCGCAAGATGAACCTGAAGGCATCGGATCTGATCCATAAGCTCATGAGCATGGGCATGATGGTTACCATCAATCAACAGATTGACGCGGAAACCGCATCCCTCTTGGCGGCTGAATTCGGGGCGGATGTAAAAATCATCAGCCTCTATGAGGAGACCCTCATTGAAACCGAGGCGGATGATGAACTGAGCATGGATCCCCGTCCGCCGGTGGTTACGGTCATGGGCCATGTGGATCATGGTAAGACCAAGCTGCTGGACGCTATCCGCAGCGCCGATGTGGTTTCTGGCGAGTTCGGCGGCATCACCCAGCATATCGGCGCCTACACGGTGGATACCCTCCATGGCAGGATCACCTTTCTTGATACCCCGGGCCACGAAGCCTTTACCCGTATGCGGGCCAGGGGCGCCCAGGTAACGGACATTGTGGTGCTGGTGGTTGCCGCCGATGATGGGGTCATGCCCCAGACGGTGGAAGCCATCAATCACGCACGGGACGCAGATGTTCCCATCATCGTGGCGGTCAATAAAATTGATAAACCTGAGGCCAACCCCGATAGGGTCAAGAGCCAGCTTTCCGAGCGGGGCTTCCAGCCTGAGGAGTGGGGGGGGCAGACGATGTTTGTGGAACTTTCGGCCTTGCGGAAAGAGGGGATCGATAAACTGATCGATGCCATACTCCTGGAGGCGGAAATCCTTGATCTTAGATCCAACTACAACCGGGCCGCCGAAGGGAAGATCCTGGAATCGAGGATCGATCATGGCCGGGGTATTGTTGCCACGGTCATGGTGGAAAAGGGTACCCTTAAAATCGGGGATTCCTTTGTGGCAGGTGTCTGGCCGGGAAAGGTACGGGCCCTCTTCAATGATAAGGGAGAACGGGTTGAGGACGCCACGCCGTCCATGCCCATTGAGGTACTCGGGTTTGAGGGTATTCCCAATGCCGGGGATCCTTTACAGGTGGTGGATGACGAAAAACTGGCCCGGAGTATTTCCGCAAAACGGCAAGAACTCAAACGCTTTGAGGATGCCAAGAACGTCAAGAAGATCACCCTGGATAATCTCTACGATACCATCAATGAAGGTGAAATCCAGGAACTCAAGGTTATTATCAAGGCCGATGTACAGGGGTCCGCAGAGGCCCTGCGTTCGAGCCTGGAAAAACTTTCCACCAAGGAAGTACGCCTCAATGTCATTCAGGCCCTTCCGGGGGCCATCAACGAAGGGGATGTGGACTTGGCCATTGCCTCCCGGGCCATCATCATCGGATTCAACGTGCGGCCGGTTCCTAAGGCAAAGCTCCTGGCGGAGCAGGAAAAGGTTGATATTCGGAAGTACAATATCATCTACAAGGCGGTAGAGGAAATCCAGCAGGCCATGGAGGGAATGCTCAAACCTGATACCAAGGAAGAGGTCATTGCCACCGTGGAGGTGCGGAATACCTTCAAGGTCCCGAAAATCGGTACTATCGCCGGCTGTTACGTGCTCACCGGAACGGTTAAGCGGAGCGCTAGCGTCAATGTTATCCGGGATGCGATTGTTATCCATACCGGCAAGATTATCTCCCTTCGACGTTTCAAGGACGATGTCCGGGAAGTGGCCGCCGGTTATGAATGTGGTATGGGACTTGAGGGCTTCGACACCATCCAGGTGGACGATCAGCTTGAAGTCTTTGAGATTGTCGAAGTTGCGAGGAAACTGAGTTGAATTGAAAGCGGCGTATGGGGTCAATCCGGTACTGAACTACATCTGAGGTGGGAGTCTCCACCTCAGAAACCTTTTCCGGCTCTAATTTTGAGGTAATGATGGTACAGGTTTCGTTGTATATACATCCGGTTTACCGGGCCGTACATGGAGTTTATTCCCCAATGCCTTGCGAAACATTGCGGATTGAAAGAGGGAGAGGTAATTCCTGAAACCGGAAAAACGTATTTCCTGTCCAATACGCCAATCGGTAAATGAAGTGCCTACCACGTTGACATATGGATGCAAAATAAACAACGAGGAAAAGCGCCAAACCAGGCAACAAAAACAAAACTATCCAGCGTCGTTTAACTTTCACCGTATAATTTCTCCTTGGTGTTACCGCGAGGCTGCCGCGGTTTCTCGGGGTCGGTAAACAGGAGCATCCCAAAAGACTGGGGATATCTAGGGTAGTAGTAAAAGTATACCTAATAAGGCTAGGAGAAGCAGGCTGATCGGGAAGCGGAGAACGGCTGAGAAGCGCCTTGGAAACTGGTGTGGCCTGGTACCTTTTAACTAACTAAAAAATGGTATTGAATTGAGTGACATTGGCATTAATTACTAAAAACAGATTTTTTCATACTCAAATATAAATTTTTTGTCAAGTTTTTACGAAACCGATTGACACACTTTTGTAAATTTGGTAGAATAAAACAAGTTGAGCGGATGGCTCAAAGCACTTACCGGTAGCAGGGTATATTAGACGCAATAAGTGTTGCATATATAACGATAAACGAAGTATTTCGTCTATACCAGCCTATTAGACTATTATACGCATCTTTCAGAGTGTGTCAAGCGAAATTTGTTCGGCGTCAAGCATACGCCGGACATCCTGTTTGTCGAGCAGCACCGGAAGCCGGTAATCCTTTTTGGGATGCCGTGCCGTGTCTTATTTTTATATTTATTTTATGAAATTATTTCTTCAAATATTTTCTGCCTTCTTGTTATATTTTCGTTCATCAATTATATTTTCCAGCGATACCAAACCCTCACAGGTTGCTTTTATAGAAAATATTATTGTACGTTCAAATATGCTGTTATATTCCTCCATAAAGTCCTTATTATCCATAACTTTTACCCTCCTGAAATTTCTATATAATTTATTATATCATTAAAACTAAGCATGGATGCAGGCGTTTCACTTAACGTTATTCCTTTTAATTTATTCAATACATTGTTTTCATTTGTATATATTTCTTTTATTATATCCGACATTTCCTGTAGTAATTTCTTGTCTATTGTTTCAGATAGTCTCCACATCAAATTTCCAACCTTGTCCGTTCGAGTTGTGCATTAAACAAATTATCAAAATCTTCATAACGCGTACATCTTGAATACGGAAGTTTAGTGGCCAGAAAAATTTTGTTCCGTAAATTATTCTTTTGAATTATCTGTCCTAAAGCATCTTCACTTCCAGCATAAATATAGGCGATATCAAAATAATTGATGCCCTCTTGAACGGCTTTTACAATTAATTGTTCCGTTTTATGTGTATCTATTTGGGTGAAGTTTCGAGGAAACGCATACACCCAAATCCAAGTATTGATAATTTGTTTCCCGATTTTATATCAGTGCGATATTGCATATCTATACTCCTTTATTCATTAGAATATACCTATTTTTTATTTTAGTCAAGAAGATAATGGGTATAAATTTATATTTGCGCCGCCACGGATGGCGGCGCATCTTCTGAACCCATTCAGGATTTTATGTCGTTTAACATTCCGGTTTCATCTATTTTTTCCTTTTGATTAAAATACGGGCATACATTTCCTTGCCATTAATCTTGAATCTATGTCCATAATGCGGATTGTCTTCAACATATCTGTCAATACCAATAATTTCAAACTGGTCTGGATTATATTTATCCAAAAAAGTTATAGGCACACCCATAGCGCCGTCCAAGTCTTCGGGTATGTCAGCAACTTTGCCAACTTCTATTGCATCGTAACTATCGTAATGCGGATATTTTTCCGCTGTATATTTTCTATATAAATCTAATTTTTCGTGGCGTTCTTTATAATCTAAATTAGTAAACCAACGCACACCTTTTACACGTATAAATTTTTTCCCATTGTCGTCTATCCTATATCCTGCGGCAGTCAACGGATAATAATCGGGAACGCCAAACTCTCTGTCTCCTGAATGAATACTCCGTCCCATCCACATTTTATTCTCTTTAATGAGTTTAAAACAGTCTTTATAGGTTATGGCGTTCATATTTCCAATTATTAAAAACTTTTTATCATATTCTACGAGTTGCGCGATATACTCGCGGAAAAGAGAAAAAGGAGGATTAGTGCAGACAATATCAGCCTGTTTCAACAGCTCAATACATTCGGGAGAATGAAAATCGCCATCTCCTTTCAAAACTTCCCATTTGTTTTGTTTAATAAATGCATCATAATCCTTAAATACATCATCGGCTCGGTCTGTACCATCATAAATACAATACACGGCTTGTTCGTCGAGGTTTTGACTGAATAAATCGGGATTGAGGTTTTTATAACAGGTAGCGATAAGACGCTTCAAGCCGAGCGTACGGAAATTCGCATAGAAAAAATAGAAAAACCTGCTCACCCGCGGGTCATCGCAGTTGCAGAGAATAGTTTTTCCCTTAAAATGCTCTTCGTAATGCCAACATTCCTTTTCTATATCCGAGAGTTGAGTATAAAACTCGTCATTTTTTGCCTTACTGGCTTTATTTAAGGTTTCGTTACCCATATTGTAACTATAAATCCGCATTATTTTTTCGTCAAGCGTCCAAAAATGTATGATTTTTATACTTTTTTACTTGCGAAGCGGCGGCACGGATGCCGCCGTGCCCGAATTTGTGCGGTTCTTTTCTTGTGTGATTTCAAACCACTCGCCTATATCAAGGTTGCACGGGTGGCAAAAAAGTTTCGCATAACGTGTTATATACGAACTTTGGTTCGTATCTCACCCTTTGCACGAAATGCGAACCTTTTGTTCGTAACAACAAAGATTCTACTTCATCGCGGAAGAAAGCGCAAGCCCTTTGTAGCACCTTCGGTAGCCCGCAGCCTTTTTCTGATATTCCTCGAATATCTCCATGAGCATCCCTTCCAGGCGGGAGTGGATATTGCTGTCCCGTAAAGGGGTAATCAGGGACTGCCGGCTAAAAACCGGCCCCTGGAAGTCCCGGTCCTGGAGTTCCATCAGAGGTCAAAAATTTCCAGGCCGAATTGGGTTCCGTTCATGGCGGCACGGACCTTCCCCTCACTATAATAGCATTGCCCTGCCTCCGCCTAGATTTCCGCGACAATACGCCCCATTTCACTTATATCGTATCCCCCGATATGGCCAAATTCGTTTTTGAATCCGTTTGAACGGATTATCTTGAGCATGGTTTCGATTCCCTTGGTATGGATATCCTCTTTGCGGAAAACCAAATCGTAGCGTTCTTTTTTCAGGGGAATGAAATCAATGTTTTCAACCTGGCGGGCCATTTTTTCAGTGCCGATGGCCACATCCGCCTTTTTGCCGCTTACCGCGCTTGCCACCGTAAGATGCGATTGGGTCTCGTGGTCATACCCTTGTATCGAATTGGCGTTAATGCCCAAAAGCCGCAGATGCTCGTCCAGAAGCACCCGTGATCCCGCGCCCTTTTCTCGGTTGATCATCACAATATCGTCCCGTTCAAAGTCTTTCCAGTCCCGTATGTTTTTGGGATTCCCCTTTTGTACATAAAACCCCTGGATCCTATAGGTAAGCTGTACAATAACCGTCGGAATTCCCGGAAGCAGACGGCGGACGTAGGGCACGTTGTAGGAATCGCTGTCAGAATCCCATATATGCGCCGAGGCGACGTGTATCTTTTTCCGGTACAACAACACCAAACTGTCATAACTGCCGATGTATGCCCGCAGGGCGGGAATTTCATGGAGCCGCAGGTGATTGGATAAAATATCCAGCATCAAATCCTGACCGCATATAATAAACTCCCCGCTAGTTGCGCTGCTTCCCCTGAATGTGGTATCTTCGGCGGGCGGGATTGCCGGGGATTGCAGGGATTTCGCGTGGGCGATGTATTGCATCACATCCTCATGGGTGAACCGTACCTTCCTTCCAACCTTATAGGATACAATTTCTCCATTGCGGATGAGATCGTACACCGTACTTTTACTCACCCTGAGCATGTCGGCGACTTCCTGGGTGGATAAAGCGATGTTATTCATAGGCCCTACAGCATGATTACTTCAACGATACTGCCTTGGGTTAGCGCGCCGCTCCCCACCGGTATATCGACCAGACAGTTACAGCCGGGAAGGGAAAAGATCTGGGATGACCCATGGCCGGCAGGAAGGTATACCGATGGAAGGGGATCGGTCTCGCTATACTCAAGCCGTGCGCGGAGCAAACGCCGTTTCCCAATCGAATCCTTGGGGAACGGGTTTTTAAGGATAGCCCGCCGCCTTTTGAGTTGCAAACCGGTTCTCCCGGTCAGTTTCGCAAGCACCGGCCGTACCAGCAATTCAAGCATAGTAACCGCGGCAAAGGGGTATCCGGGCAGACACACCAGGAGTTTACCCTTGTGAAAGGCGCAGAGGACAGAGCCGCCGGGCTTACAGTTCAAACGCCAAAACAGGCGTTTCGCCCCCAGTAGTGCCAGGACCTCGTGCATTATATCCTTGTCTCCCACGCTCACCGCGCCGGTGGTGAGGAGTATATCCAGCGCCGTCATAGATGAGGCGATCTTTTCGGCGACCGCAGTACCATCATCCCCCATAGCGGACAGGATCTGCGGCGTAAACCTGAGTTCCCGCAGACGGCTCCCCAGAAGGACTTCGTTGCTGTTGTATATTTTACCTGGTAACAGGGGCGTATCCGGCGGCGATAGTTCATTACCGGTGCAGAGGAGCCCTATGTTTGGCGGACGCAGCACGGAGACAGACCCGTAGCCCATAGCGGCGAGGATGCCGAGGTGGGAAAACTCAAGCCCTTGCCCTGGGGCAATCAACAACTGCCCTTTTTTAATGTCTTCACCGCGAAAGACATAGTTCTCATGATGCCCCAGGGGCTGAGAAAGCAACAGAGCGGTCCCCTCATCCTGCACCGCTTCTTTGGGAACCATACAATCGGCGTTTTCCGGCATGGCCGCTCCGGTCATGATGCGTACCGTCTCTCCCTTCTGTATGGCGCGGTCAAATACCATGCCCGCATAGACAGCCCCCACAACCTTCAGCCGCACTGGATGTTCCGCGGTCGCGGAACGGCTGTCTTCACTGCGAAGGGCAAAGCCGTCCAGGGGCGAACAGTCAAAGGGGACGCTATCAATCGGCGCGTATATCGCTTCCGCTGTTACAAGACCCAGGGCCTCCTCCAAGGGGACCTGCCGCGTTTCCCTTATGGGCGTAACAGCGTCCAGGGCCAGTTCCCGGGCCTCCTCCAATTCCATCCGTTCCATCAATACCTCCGTTTTCGTTGTCCTTACCCCCCACGTCCCCGGGACGGGCCTGATTCGGTACCCGCTTTGACCCTAACGCACCTGGTAGAGCTGCTTGTCGCCGTGGGCGCCCTCAAGACAGTGGTCAATGGGGTTCACCTTGAGGTCCATATCTTCCAGAGGGATGACCCCCAGGAGGGTTTCATCACCCTCGGGAAGCACGAGGGGACGACTCATGGTGTACCGGTCTTTCCAGCGGATGTCCACCGCTTCGGCAACAACGCATTTCTGCGGCACCTTGCCGGCAAGAAACACCGATTCCTCCCGTTCAATCTCCAGACCGAGCCGCTGTCGCAGGGCCTCCGTGATAACCAGCGGCCCCGCCCCGGTATCGACAATGGCATCGACCGTAACCTGCCGCACATCCGACTCTTTGATGATGCCACGCCGGGCCATTCCCGCATCAATGGCGTTCACCAGCGTAATCTTTTCTACTACTTCACCCATAACAATCCTCCGTTTTCGATGTCCTTACTCCACGTCCCCCGGGACGGGCCTGATTCGGTGTGGGTACCCGCTTTGACCCTAACGCACCTGGTAGAGCTGCTTGTCGCCGTGGGCGCCAACCAAACAGCGTTCCACCGGATTCACCATCAAGTCCATGGCCTCCAGAGGGATGACCCCCAGAAGGGTTTCATCACCGTCGGGAAGTACGATGGGACGGCTGCTGGTGTACCGGTCTTTCCAGCGGATGTCCACCGCTTCGGCAACAACGCATTTCTGCGGCACCTTGCCGGCAAGAAACACCGATTCATCCCTTTCAATCTCCAGACCGAGCTGCTGCCGCAGGGCCTCCGTGATAACCAGCGGCCTCGTCCCGGTATCGACAATAGCATCGACCATAACCTGCCGCACATCCGACTCTTTGATGATGCCGCGTCGGACATTTATTGCATCCCCGGCGTTCACCAGCGTAATCTTTTCTACTACTTCACCCATAACAATCCTCCGTTTTTTCTTGACAATAGGGTGTGAAACCGTATAATTCACCATATATAAGCATGTTTTATATCTTTTTATATACTGTTTCGTAGAATATCGCACATAACAATCTTTTTCAAGTGCGAAATGATACAAAACCGTATAGAGCGATAGGGTGGATGGAGGCAGTGTATGGCGAAAAAAAACACATTAAAAGAAGTTGAGACCGTATGTCCCTACTGTGGAACCGGGTGTCAACTGGTGCTGGTGGTGGATGAGGAGGCAAACAAGATCCTTGAGTGCAAGCCCTCGACCCAAGGGGTGAACGAAGGGAAATTGTGTCTGAAAGGGCATTACGGCTGGGATTTTTTGAATGATCCCCAGATCCTCACCAAGCGGCTGCGGGAGCCTATGATACGCAAGGGCGGCAAGGGTTCGCCCCTGGTGGAAGTGAGTTGGGATGAGGCGATTAGGTTTGTGGCGGATAATCTTTTGCGGATTAAAAAGAAGTACGGCCCCGATGCCATCATGGGAACCGGTTCCGCCCGGAGTACCAACGAGAATAACTACCTGATGCAGAAATTCATGCGCGCCTGTATTGGCACGAACAATATCGATCACTGCGCCCGGCTCTGTCACGCGGCATCCGTGGCCGGCTGTTCCACCAGCATCGGCGAAGGGGCCATGTCCTTAAGCACACCGGAAATCGAGGATGCGGAAGTCCTGTTGAATATCGGGTATAACTCCCCGGCGGCCCATCCCCTGGTGGCCCGCCGGGTGATCAAGGCAAAAGAAAAGGGGGCGAAACTCATCTGTATTGACCCCCGGTTTACGGAAACCGCCCGCATGGCGGATATGTTCCTGCAAATAAGAGGGGGCACCAATTTAGCCATCGTAAACGGCCTTGCCAATGTGATCATTTCCGAAGACCTGATCGACCGGGACTTCATCGCGGAGCATACCAAGGGCTTTGACGAATACAAGGGGATCATCGAAAAATACACCCCTGAGTTTGTTTCAACGATTACCCGTGTTCCGGCAGACACCATACGGGCCGCCGGAAGGCTCTTTGGGAAGTCTAAACATTCCATCATCATGTGGGGCATGGGGGTTACCCAATTTACCCAGGGGGTCGATGTAGTTAAAGGCATCTGCGGCCTCCTCATGATGACCGGCAATTTTGGCCGGCCCAGTACGGGGGTGGCTCCGGTGCGGGGACAGAACAACGTGCAGGGCGCCTGTGATATGTGCGCCCTGCCCAACGCCTATCCGGGGTATCAGTCGGTTACCCTGCCTGAAAACAAGGCGAAATTTGAAAAAGCCTGGGGCGCCACACTGTCGGATCAAATCGGCCTCCATGTAACCCGTGTGCCTGAGCGGGTCCTCCACGAACCTGACCCCAGGAAGCAGATCCACGCCTACTATGTGTATGGCGAAGACCCCGCCTTATCGGATCCCAATCTGGAGGAGGTGCGGGAGTGCCTGGCAAAAATAGATTTTGTCGTGTTGCAGGACATCTTTATGAACAAGACCGGCCTGTACGCGGACGCGGTTCTTCCAGCCACCGGCTGGGGAGAACATTCAGGCATGGTTACCGCCACGGACCGGAGCATCCTTAAAACCCGGAAAGCCATTGAGCCTACGGGGAATGTCAAAGAGGATTGGCAGATCCTCTCCCTGGTGTCCACGGCAATGGGCTACCCCATGCACTACCATAATGCCGAAGAAATATGGCATGAGGTTTTAGCGGTGGCTCCCAAATTTGCAGGCGCCACGTACGAAAAGGTTGAAAAATACGGCAGTGTCCGCTGGCCCTGCTGGACTAAGGATATACAGGATACCGGGACCCAATACCTCCACAAAGACGGGAAATTCGCCCTTCCCGACGGTAAGGGTGTGTTTGCCGCCGCCGAGTACGCGCCGGTAAAAGAAATGGAGAATGATGTGTACCCCATCGCCCTCTCGAACTTCCACGAAGTGGGGCATCATTCCATGCGCTCTATGACCGGCAACTGCCGCACCCTGCGGAATCTGGAAGACGAGCCTGGGGTCATTGAAATGTCCCTGGAAGACGCCGAACAGAGCGGGGTTAAGAACGGTGATATTGTCCGGGTTCTTTCAAAACGGGGCCATTGTTACAGCCGCTGTGTTGCTACAGGCCGGGTTAAGCATCACACGGCCTACATGACCCACCAGTGGTGGATCGGCTCGGTTAATGAGCTGACCGTCCCGTACCTCGACCCGGTGAGCCGTACCCCGGAATACAAATACTGCGCCATCCGGGTGGAAAAGATCGCGGATCAGGAATGGGCGGCCACAGAAGTGGCCCATATTTACCAAACAATCCGCAAGAACATGCGTATCGACGTAAAGGAAGGGGTGGATGTAAAAATCAAACTTCCCAAGATGCACAGTTTGATACGCTAACCAGGCGGCCCTTCCCTGTTTTGGGAAGGCTCCCTAGCTGGTCGAGTTGGTGTTCCAGGGTGAAAACACCAGCTCGAAGTTGATGGCGCAGCCCGGCAGGGCCTCAATCGCCACGGAACCACGGGCCGGAAGCTGCGTCCCCTCGAATCGCCCCGGGGGGTTTAAACGGAACTGCCGGAGCCACTGTTTCTCCGGGTCAACCACCCAATACTCCCGCACCCCGGCTTCTTCGTAAAGACCGCGCTTAGTATCCAGATCATGCTCTGGATTGGAAGGGGACAGCACTTCAATGATAAAATCCG
>JAITNP010000037.1 GCA_031290455.1 Treponema sp.
CAATAGTTAAGGGGATTAACTCACCGCTTTTCAATTCCTTCGCCATAGGGTCTTATTCCTCACGTTCAAGCTAGTTTAGCCTATTTTTATAATGGTCAAGCCCCTGCATTGCCTCATAACAAAAATAGGTCAAGTAGAAGAAATTACGTACATCTTTCAGTTAATCAATCAACGATATTACTGTTCTTGCCCCTACGGTATTATACTAAATATAGCGTCATCTATGACAACCAGATTACTTAAAATAATCTTGTAATATGTATAGCACATTTATTTTTATTTGTCTATAGCAATACGAGAAAAAAAGCAAAAATTACATAAATCTTAAAATGGGGAAACAGTATCCTGCCGCCTTAAACCCCCTATGATAGAAAATTTAACTATTGCAACCATCACCCCGCCAGGGCCGCCAGCTTCTCCCGGATAAACTCGCTCTTCTCTTTCAGCCCGATGTTTCCGGTAGCCAGGATTAACACATGCGGCGCCTTGGGGTCCAGCTTTACCTTACCCCCGGATTCCTGCATGAGCCGTACCAGGCGGTCAACCTTCACTCGGGATATCTTCCCAAACTCCACCCGCACCAGCCCGTCCCGTTCTTTCAACGATGCAACCGCAATTTTCCGGCAGATGATCCGGATCTCCGCCAAGGCAAGGAGGGAGGCGGCCTCGTCCGGGAGGGGGCCAAAGCGGTCCAGCAATTCCGCATAGACCCGTTCCAGTTCCTCTGTATCCCGCACCGAGGCAATCTTCTTGTAGACCTCCATCTTCTCCTGGGCGGAATCAATGTATGTGTCAGGGATGAATCCAGAATATTCCAGTTCCAGAAGAGTCTCCATCTCGGCCTCGTAGTGTTCGTTTTCAAGACGCTGCACCGCCTCGTCCAGCAGCCGGAGGTAGAGGTCGAACCCCACCGAATAGATGTCCCCGGACTGTTCCCGGCCCAGAAGATTCCCCGCGCCCCGGATTTCCATGTCCTTCATGGCGATCTTAAAGCCTGAACCGAGTTCGGTAAAGTCGGAAATCACCTGGAGCCGCTTCATGGCAACTTCGGAAAGGATCTTGTCCTGGGGGTAGAACAGGTAGGCGTAGGCCACCCGGTCGGAACGGCCCACCCGGCCCCGGAGCTGGTAGAGCTGAGACACCCCGTACATGTCCGCCCGGTCAATGATGATGGTATTCACGTTGGGAATGTCAATGCCGTTCTCGATGATGGTGGTGGATACCAGGACATGAAAGCCCCCATGGATGAACCGGTGCATCACGTCCTCCAAGTCCTGGGCGTCCATTTGGCCATGGGCGGTCTCCACCAGCATCTCCGGTACCAGGTGTTCAATCTTGAGGCGGGTTTCGTTGAGACTCTCCACCCGATTGTGGAGAAAGAATATCTGTCCCCCCCGCTCCACCTCCTGGCGTATTGCCGTGGCAAGCCGGTCCTGGTTAAACTCCTCAATGCTCGTTTCAATGGGATGCCGGTTCTGGGGCGGGGTAGTGAGGAGGCTCATGTCCCGGATTTTGAGAAGGCTCATGTGGAGGGTCCGGGGGATGGGGGTAGCGCTCAGGGTGAGACAATCCACGTTGGTCTTCATTTCCTTGAGCCGTTCCTTGTCCTTTACTCCGAAACGCTGTTCCTCGTCAATGACCATCAGCCCCAGGTTCTTGAAGCGCACATCCTTCTGGATGATCCGGTGGGTTCCCACGAGCAAGTCAACTTCACCGTTCTTCACCCCTTCCAGGGTCTTCCGTATGGTCGCTTTTTCCACAAAACGGGAGAGCATGGCGATCCGCACCGGAAACTGGGAGAACCGTTCCTGGAAGTTTTCAAAGTGCTGTTCCGCGAGGATGGTTGTGGGGGCAAGAAAGGCCACCTGCTTGCCCCCCATGATGGCCTTGAAGCAGGCCCGGACCGCCACCTCGGTCTTGCCGTATCCCACATCCCCGCAGACCAGGCGGTCCATGGGATGGGAGCTTTCCATATCTGCCTTGATCTCCTCAACACACCGGAGCTGATCCTCGGTTTCCTCAAAGGGGAAACTCGCCTCGAACATGGTCTGCCATTCGCTGTCCCCGGGAAAGGAAAAGCCCTGGGCAGCCTTACGTTTGGAGTAGAGGGCGATGAGTTTTTCCGCGATCTCTTCCACGGATTTCTTGACCCGCCCCTTCCGGCTTTCCCAGCTTTTGGATCCCAGCTTATCCAGCCGGGGAGGGCTGCCTTCATTCCCGATATACCGCTGAACCAGGTTGACCTGTTCAATGGGCACAAAGACCACCTCGCCGTCGAGGTATTCCAACTTGATGTAATCCCGTTCGTGGCCCAAGGCCCGGATTCGTTCGATCCCCTTGAACAGGCCGATGCCGTAATTCACATGCACCACATAGTCTCCGGGGTTGAGTTCCACAAAGGTATCGATGGCGGCGCTCCGTACCGTCTTCAAGGACTTGGGGGACCGCTTCCGTCTGCCGAAGATCTCGTTTTCCTGGACCACTATGAGGCGGATATCCGGGAGGGCAAAGCCGAAAGCAAGGGGAAGGCTTATGACGAAGAGGGAGGAGAAGGCTTCGCTTTCTTTAAGGACTTCCCGAATCCGGCCTGCTTGTACATCTGATTGGGCGGTAATGACGATTTCCCAGCCTTGTTTGAGCAGAATGGCGAATTCTTCTTTTAAGTAGTTGATATTACCGAAAAAGCTCCGGGCGGGATCACTTGCAAGGGACCGGCGCGTTGCCCCTGGTTCTCCACCACCTTTGATGGCCATGAAGGACAGGCGCCGGGGTACTTTTTTTGAAAGTTCACTGAAATTGAGGAGCAGCCGTTCCGGTTTCGGTACTTCCCGTTCCCGGCGGGCCTTCTGGTACAGCTTTTGGTATTCCCGTTCTAAGGTGGGTTGGGCGTTTTCGAGCCGTTCCCGGTCAAGATAGCACACCGTCCCGGTTGGCCCAAGGTAATCGGTCAGGGTTGCCGGGGCATCAAAGGCGAGGGGGAAGAACAGCTCCTCCCCCGGGGTCATGCGCCGGGCCATGAGGTCCTCCAGGATGGTGCGGACGGTGGTGTGGCCCATGGTCGTGGGGTTGCCGGTAAATTCCTCAAAGGCCGCGAGGTTCCGGCTTAAGGCGTCAATCCGGTCGTCGGACCAGACCACTTCCTTGAGGGGCCGGATAACCAGTTCCGGGACCTTGTCCAGGCCGCTCTGATCCAGAGGATCGAAGCGCTTGATTGATTCCACCCGGTTAAAGTCAAAGAGCACCCGGTAGGCCTCGGCATCCCCCCCCATGAAGAGGTCCAATACCTCTCCCCGGAGGGCAAACTCGCCGTGAACCTGGACCTTAGGGACCCGGGTATAGCCGTAATGTACCAGGGTTTCCCCGAGGGCAGCAGTGTCTATGGTTCCTCCGGGCTTGACCGTGATGAGGAGGGTGTGTATATAATCCGGTGGCGGGAGGGGGGTGAGGAATGCCCGTTCCGGTGCAATCACGATGCGGGAGGGGGTGCCACGGGGATTGTCCGGGGAACCCCGAGTGTCGGCAACCAGGCCGCTTAATATCCTGGTCCGTTCCCCAAAGACCGCCGAAAGGGGGGCCATCTCCCGGTAGGGCATGGCGCCCCACCAGGGAAACACCGCAGCATCCACCTCTAAGGCCACCAGGTCTGAAGCCAGGGCCGCGGCGTCAGCTTCCACGGGAACCACTACCAAGAACGGACCGGGCTTGGTTTTATGGAGCATTCCAAGGAGGATGGCCCCGAGGGAACCTTCCACCGCATCAAGCTCCAGGGGAAAGGCAGCCTGGTTATAGGCTGAAACCACGGTGGAAACCGCCGGGGAAGCGGCGATTTTATTTAAAAACGAAAGGGAATTTGGAGTAAAACATAAGGTATTCATAATAGTTTACCGATTACTATATTATAGTATCAGGTGTTTTTTAAGTGGAGTTTCATGGTGAAACAGAAATATGGTATTATCTTGACGGCTGCGCTACTGGTAGGCATTCTTTCCTCTGCCGCTTCCGCCGAAATAGCCTTTAGTATACGCTATTATGATAAACGGATATACTATGTCCAGGGTGCGGGTAATGATCCCATCTTTGTACAGGTAACCATAGCCAATACCGGCCCCGCCACTTTCCGCTTTAAATTAGCGGATGAGCGGATTTTTTCCGTTGATTTTGATATCAGGACCCTGACGAACCGGGCTTTGGAGCCGGCTGAGGGGTTGGTACGGAAAAGAAGCCAGAGTCAGCAGGTCTATTTCCGGGAAATTGCCGTAGAACCAGGGGAGTCCTTTTCATTTATTGAGGATATCCGGAATTATACGGATTTGAGTCAAAGTGGTGCTTTCATAGTCCAGGCAAAGATGTACCCTGAATTGTACCGGTCCACCGGGGGGGCGCCTCTGGAATCCAACCGGCTATCCCTGCACCTTCGTCCGCCGGTGATACCCGGTCCTGACGGGCTGCCTTTGGCCATGGATGTGGAAACCAACGCGGTCCTGGTCCGGGAACGCTTGTCCCCGGATGAGGTGATAGCATACCTCCTCGCTGCCCGGCAAAAGGGGCAGTGGGAAAAATTTTTCCTCTACCTTGACCTTGAAGCCATGATTGCCCGGGATGCGGTGCGGCAGCGGCAATGGCTTGCGGAATCCGAAGAGGGCCGGCAGCGGATGGTCATTCGCTACCGGACGGAATTGCAAAATTCGGTGGTGGATGGCGATATTGCCACCATACCCATGGATTTCAACATTGAACGTACCACCTACGGCGCCGGAGAAGGGACGGTGGTGGCCTTGGAAAAATTCAAGGTAGGAATCGCCTATATCGAAAAGAAACGGTATACCTATTATTTGCGTCGTCGGGACGATATATGGACGGTGGTAGATTACTCGGTATTAAATTTGGGAACCGAATGAAGCCGGGGATTAGATGAATCTATTGTTGGTACTTGGTTCCGATGATGCGTATACTCCTCTTGCTTTTTATGTCAAAGCCTTAGGATTCGATCTCATCCGGTACCGGTATGTACTCAAGGCCATGGATAACCTTGATGAGGTGAACCCCGGGGTGATCATCATCAGCGCCACGGATTTTCCCCGGCATTGGAAGCTCTTGCTGCACTTCATACGAAGTGAACGGTCCAAAGCAGTCTGTCCGGTCATCCTGCTCAAGGGGGACGCTTTTTCCCTGGAAGAGGCGTCAAAGGCGTTCTACCTGGGAGTGAACGGTCTGGTTGCGGAATCCTTGGACACTCCCCTTGAGGTGGATCGACTCCAAAGCATTTTAAGCGATTCCCTTCCGGTAGAGGTACGGCGCCATTTCCGCCGTTATTATCAGGAGGAGTGGAACCGGTTTGGGTTTCTCTTTTCCAACCCAGCAGACCATGGTATCATTACCGGGGAAGTCAAAGCCGTCTCAAGGGCAGGGCTTTCTTTCTATCCCTATCAGGGCGCCCTCATGAGGGGGTTGGGGGTAAACAGGGAATTACCCGAATGTTCCCTTCGGGCCGGGGATGCCATCCTTGCCCCCATCTGCAAACTCATCCATCCGGGGCGCCTTGTTTTGCTGGAATTCATCTCCTTTCCCGATAATGAAAGAGCAATCTTTAACGCATACCTTGCGGGGATGCCATCGGGGGAGATCATATAACGAGCATGATGGAGAAAAAACGGAGATAATTATTATGCGGCGAAATCATTCCAATACATCTTTGTTTTCTATAGTACCGTTGAGTATAGCGGCGGTCTGTATCGTGGTGTATATCGGGGCCCTCATCTTTGCGGTGGTCCGGATATATACGGGTATCACTGAGCGTCGTACCACTGCGGAACGGGAATTTTTCGACCTCGCGGACCTTTCTTCTGCGGCGGGGGTACTGGGGTTCATGAATGAACAATTCCAGGAAACCATCAGGGATGCGGTGGCAGCCTCACAAACCTTGCAAGGGGTCATTATTTCAGGACCGAACGGGGAATACGCCTTTGAACGGGATCGGGGAACCGCCGTTGCCTGGACCGGGGACACCCCTCGTTTCATGCCCCGGTTTGGCATCTCAAAGGAACCGTTTTTTGAGCCGGTCCGTATTGAAGGGCAGCGCAACGTGTCTATCAGTGCGGTTTTTAATTATATTGACTACGATTTGTTCAGCATGATATTGAAACGCACCCTGCTTGCGATTTTGATCGCCCTCAGTTTAGCCTTCTTTACCCTGATACTGCAATTTCTTTTGTCCAAGAAGGATACGGTCCCGGTGGAGTCTCCGGTGGAACCGTCCAAAGAGTCAGAGGATTTTCCCCCGGACATTCGAAATGAGGATCTCTTCCAGGTGATTGACGAGATTGAAGCGGACGCCGAAGTGAACACGGGCGGTTACGAGAAACAAATTGATGAGCTTAATTTCGAGGACTTCACCCTCCCCAACCTTGATATTGATGATATTACCGCTGAGGATGTCCCCCCCCCTGTCTTGCCCGATATTTCCGAGGCGGAATCCCGGGGACTCTATGCGCCCCGGAGTAACATAGGCTGGGAAGCCTATACTAAGGATCGGCTTGGGTCGGAGCTGCACCAGTGCGCTTCTTTTGACCAGGATATGGTGTACATTATGATGGAATTCAAGGATACGGTCCTCCTGGATGATGCCTTATACAAGCGGCTTGCCGACGAGGCAGTCACTTTTTTCACCCACCGGGACCTCATCTTTGAAAAAGGGGAGTGGGGAATTTCCGTCATTGTTCCCAACATCGATCTGGATCAAGGGTTTACCCTATCCGAGGAATTCCATAACCGGATTTTAAGCGCCTGTTCCACCTCGGATCCGGCGAAGATACCGGAGCTTTGTATCGGCCTGAGTTCCCGGGCGGGAAGGCTCGTTGATACGGAACGGCTCATGCTGGAAGCATCCCAGGCATTGAGCCGGGCCTGGGATGATAAGGTCTCTCCTATCGTGGCCTTTAAGAGCGATCCCGAAAAATACCGGGCCTTTATTGCTACTCAAAATAAGCCGCATCTTTAAAGATACGCTCCACGGTCCATCCTGCCAAGGCATGGACAAAAGCCCCCCCTGAAACCACGGCGTTCCGCCGGTTTGATTCCAGAGCGGGGCCTATGCTGATGGTACGGGTAAGTCCATTCCCCAATTCCAGGGTAATCCTGCCTTCATTAAAAACCGGGTCCGTCACCTGCATGGTTGCGATAAAGTCTTCCCCTTCCGCATCCAGGATAGAACGAATATATGATTCGACGCGCGGGGCATCGGTCCCGGGGGTTCCGTTGACGGTCCACCCTCCGGCATTCCGCCCCAGGATGAGGGGACTTCCCGGGGTTCCATCCGCCCCTTCTTCCGCCGTGGGCTTCGCCGGAGCAATCACCGTAACCCTTTGGACCGCCGCCACGGTAAGGCCCTGGTTTTCATGTTCCGGGAAAAGCCGGAGGTTGAGCCATGCAGTGGGGGGACTTGCAATATACGTGGAAAAGGAAGCCTTCCCGGAACGTACTTCATGCTGGTTGTTTTTTCTGAGGTATACCTCACTGCCCGTAACATCCCCATGGCCGATGAAGAGATCAACCAGGGGATAGGCGGATGCGCCGGCCCGGATTATGAGCCGGGACGCGGTGTCTTCAGTAAGCCCCAGCCGTTCATGGGAAGCAGCTTCCGACCCTCGGACCGGGTAGGTTCCACGGGTGGTAAGGAGCCGGAGAAAATCATCAATCCGGGCCTGCTTTGCCGGGTATTCACGGTCGTCCCGGGAAACAAACCAGGCATTGTTTTTCCGGATCAGAGTCAGCGGGGTTGCCTCCCCAGGTCCCCTGATTTCTATGCTATCTGCCTGATCCTGCCACTTGGCATCAAGCCACACCAAGGAGGCGTTCCGGGAATTGACCTGTTCAGGCTCAAAAATCAGGGTACCCGCGTATATGAGGGCCAGTACCGCGACTAACCCCGCAAGAAACCTGATCTTTTTTGATGTCTTTGATGTATTACCCATTGCTTCTATACCTCTGGTTGTATGCTTCATGATTTCTGTTTTCTCCTGAGAGCAGCCCGGGTCCGCCGTTTCCAGGTGAGGAATATGCCCAGGATGATGACCCCCAGGGGGACAAAGACCACATTGATGATCCGGGAGAGCATCATGGCCCTTCCCCGTTTTTCCTGATCGATAATCTTGTCAAGCCGTCCTGCCTGGATCTGACGGTTCCGTATGCCGATGATATCATCATCGTTCCCCAGCCAGCCCACTGCCTGGAGCAGAAAATCAAGGTTCCGCTGCCCCCGGGTGTACTGCATAAAAGTAGACGCCATATCCGTGTCCCCAATAACGATGATCCGGGATGGGGTGGTCTCCGCCGGCAGGTCGGGCAGTGCATCGGTAACCCCTTCCCGCGTGGGCTTTGGCACATCCGCGAACCAACTGGGGAATTTCCCGGAAAGCGCGGCCCCGAGGATCTTGACCCCCTTGGTATCCGGCGCTTCCCGTTCAAAAAGATAGGTAATATCGGGGTTGGTGGCAAAGTCCCGGGTTTGCAGCCAAGCCTCGGGGGAACTGGTAAAGAGGGGTTCCGCGCTTATGGATTCCGGGGGATTAAGCTCGATAGGACTGGGCCAGAACAAATCAACCCCGCCGAACCGTGCGGTTACCGGATGGTTGCGGTTGCCCCTTTCTTCGAGAATCCCTATCCAATGGGAATACCGGGCCATCCTGATTTGCCGGCCCCCGGACGGGCCTGTGGTCTGGTATTGAATCATCAGGGCGGCCTTGTCCAGCACCAGTTCGGGCTTTACGGTGGCGCCGTAAAACGAAACCATGGCGAGCAGCCCCTTATCGGTCATCACCCGGGCCTCAAAGCTGCCCTGGGTGTTCACATACACCCCCTCAAGGGCAAAGAGAACCTTCCCACCCCCCTGAATGTACCGGTCCATACGGTACAAGGCCCAGGTATCCAGGTCCTCGGTCCCGCCAAGCACGAACAGGGCCGGCAGGGTATCGGGGATTTCATCCCCCGGATTTATCAGGCGGACATTGAACCCCGACTGGCCAAAAGCCTGGTTTACATAGGGGTAATCCCGGGTCCATTCTTTATAGGAATCACCGACGATAACCCCCACATCCCGTTCGGTTCCCCGCACCAGGGACCGGATCCGGGAGGTGAGGTCGTATTCCAGGGTATCCAGGGAAAACACCACGGGCAGCACCTCAAGTTCATCCAGATACTCGATGACCATGCCGGTATACACGGTGGCGACGCTGGCCTGATCCTGTTCCACGGTTTGTATCTGCTGGGGCTGGATGCCGAGTTGCTCCACGGCCTGGACCAGCCCCGCCTTGGCAGGGTCCCGCACCGTAAAGCGTATCTTACCCCGGGAATAGGCCGCGTACTCCCGAAGCAGGTCGGTAATCTCCCCGGGCAGGGGATGGATCGCGGATAGTTTTTCCGAAATATAGTAGGTTATCCGCACCTGGTCGGGAATTTCGGTGTAGAGGTTCCGGGAAACCGCGGAAATGGTGTACGCCTTGTTTTTGGTCAAATCAAGCCGGAACCACAGGCGGCGGCTGATGAGCAGTCCCAGGATGAGGGCAGCGACGGTCAGAACCGTTATGATGGTTACCTGTTTCTTGGTCATCCCTTACCTCCATTTCCTAAAAAGCAGCACCCGGGTGTTCAGAAACAGGAACAGCACCGTGGTCAGGATGAAAAAAGCCAGGTCCCGGGTGTCGATGATACCCTTGGAAAAGGTTTCAAAATGAAAGGACAGGGACAGAAAGTTTATCCCTTCCGCCAGCCACAGGGGCAGGTTGCTGGTCTGGGTCACCTGGTTTATGAGCATGACGATGAGGAGCACCACCGCACTGCCCAGGAAGGCCCCGGCCTGGTTCTTTGCCAAGCTGGAGAGGAGTATGCCCAGGCTTGTGGCAGAAGCTCCCAACAGGAAGGCCCCCACATATTCGCCGATGATGACCCCAGGTTCAAAATCCCCCAGGGGAAGGAGGCTCAAGGGCACCGGGATGGTGAGGATCATGATGACCGCCAGGATGATAAAAGAAGAAAAGAATTTCCCCAGGACCAGGTCCCATTCGGAGAAGGGCATGGTGAGGAGGAGTTCAACGCTCCCCAGCTTCCGTTCCTCTGCCCAGCTTTTCATGGTGATAACCGGTATCACGATGATGAAGACCAGGGGAAAGGCGGCAAAGAAGGGCCGCAGGGTCGCGGTATCCAGGGCAAAGAAGCGCTGAAAATAAAAGAGCCATATCGAGACAAAGAGCAGGAAAAAGATCGCTATCCCATAAAAGACCGGGGAATTGGCGTAGGAATAGAGTTCTTTCCGGGCCAAGGCCATGGCCCGTGCCAGGGGATGGGGTACTTGGGTGTTCATGAGGCGGGATCCTCTTCGCCGGTGAGTTTGACAAATATATCTTCCAGGCTGATTTTCTTCTGGTTCATGCTGAGGATCTTAAGCCCCTCGGAAACCGCCCAGTCAAAGATCCGCTCCCCGTCTATGACGCCGGTCCTGGTATCGCCGCTCATGACCGAAAAACTTAGCATGACCCTGCCGTCAGGTCCTGGCTCGGCAGTACCGGGCTGGGATGGCTCCCCCAGGCGGCTGAACCGTTCCAGGACCCCTGGAACATCGGCGCCTTTCAGGGTGAGTTCCCAGGTATCGGTTCCCTTCATGGTTCCGGCGATTTCCTCGGGCCGGCCCTGGGCGGCAATGCGGCCTTCGTTGATGATGAGCACCTGGGAGCAGATTGCCTCAACCTCCTGGAGGATGTGGGTCGAAAGGATCACGGTTTTCCGTTTTCCCAGTTCTTTGATAAGGCTCCGGATTTCGATGATCTGATTCGGGTCAAGCCCGGTGGTGGGTTCATCCAAAATGAGGATGGGGGGATCGTGGATGATGGCCTGGGCAAGGCCCACCCGCTGTTTATAGCCCTTGGAGAGGGTTTCGATCCGTTTACCCACCACCTGTTCAAGGCCGCAGGAAGCGAGGCAGCCCTCTATGGCCTGGTTCCGTTCGGCCTTGGGGATGAGCCGGGCGCCGGCTATGAAAGAAAGGTACTCATCCACTGTTAAGTCCCCGTAGAGGGGGACGCTTTCCGGCAGATATCCGATGCGCCGCTTCACTTCCACGGGATTTTCCTGAACAGAGACGCCGTCCACCAGGGCGGTTCCCTCGGAAGGAAAATGGTACCCTGTGAGGATCTTCATGATGGTGGTTTTCCCCGCCCCATTGGGTCCGAGGAAGCCGAGTACCTGGTCCTGGCCCACCTCAAAGGATACATCCTTTACCGCTTCGATGGGGCCATACCGTTTTGTAAGTCCCTGCACTGCTATCATGGAACGTATGCTCCTTGCAACTTAAAACTCGTAAGTATAACAAGAACATATTATTGCAGGTAACGGGAAAAAATCAAGCGCCGGACCAGTGAGGGGAGAATTCCTTCCTGTTTTTCGAAAAAATATGAGAAAATTCAGTAAAGCCTCTTGACATTATATTCGATGATAATATATACTAACAAAAATGACTTGGCAACAAGATGTTTTTTACTGCCATCATCTGCCATAAAGAAGAATATCATTCCCTTAGCCCCACGCCCCATATCCGTATACAGCACTAACCATCACAAACAACAAGTTCGTGTTTTTTCGTGTGGTTCGTGGGAAAGGTTCTTCGAAGCGCCCACAAAAAAAGTCCCCATCACCACCGAAGAGCTTTATCTGTTGCCTGCTTAATCATACACAGAACTTCGTCGCCGTGGGCGCCGGCCAGTTCGCCAGCCGCAGGGTTTACTATGAGGTCCATATCCTCCAGCGGGATAGCGCCCAACAGGATTTCGTCCGTGTTAGGCAGTACCAGAGCTGGACACGCAGTTTTACGGTCCTTCCAGTGGACTCTCACCGGCTCTGTAACCTTGCAGATTGTCTTTGAACTATCCGCAAGGCTGGAACGGCGCAAGCCTTCTATGGCAAGGCCGAGCTTTTGGCAAGTGGCCTCGTTAATGACCAGTGTCCCTGCGCCGGTATCCACCATCGCCATAACGCTCACCTGCCGCACTGTCTGTTCCTTGATAATACCGCGCATGGCCATTGCCGCATCCCCAGTATTTTTCAGGGTGATATCTGTATAAATAACACTCATATTTGCCTCCGTGCCTTCACTTGAGCCCATTCCTCCACTGCTTGCAAATCGCCCCCGACAGGCCCCCGCTCACCGTACCTGCTGCACCCACTCTTCGCCGTGGACGCCCTCCAGACAGCGGTCTACGGGGTTTACCCGCAAGTCCATGTCCTCAAGCGGAATGACCCCCAGAAGGGTTTCGCCAGCCGGGAGAACAACCGGATTGCTGTGGCTAAACCGATCTTTCCAGACGATTCTCACCACTTCGCCTCTTGTACATTTCTGTTTCACACCGCCGGCAAGATTGACCGAAGTGTCTTTTTCGATGTCCAGCCCAAGCTTTTGCCGTACCGCCTCGGTGATAACCAGCGGCCCCGCGCCGGTGTCGACGATGGCATCGACGGTAAGCTGCCGCACGTCCACCTCTTTGATGATGCCTCGCCGGAGGTTTATTGCATCCCCGACATTCACCAGCGTGATTTTTTCTACTACTTCTCCCATAACAAACTCCTTGTTGTCATTCCTGTGAAGGGTTACTGTCAAACAAACCGCTCCGGGAAAAAAACGATACCATTCTTCCGCCTGTTTTACTTGACTGGGTTAGTACCCATGCAGCCATAATGTTTGATACCCGTGCCATAAATACCCTCCTGTGTTGCGGGGTGCGTCGCTGCCGCACCCCATCATAGTGGTTCCAGTATAGCCGATGAAGGGGAGCGGTCGCAACCACCTCATATAAAGAACTCCCGCGAAGCACACGAACAACAAGTTCGTCGTTTTCGTGTGCTTCGCGGGAAAATTTTCCGCTACGGCATCGCCTCAATTATGCCCGCATAGGCGCTCCAGCCACTCGCGGCTTTATAGGCGTCCACACTGCCCGCCGGGACATAGATTGCCGTGAGCGGACAACCGGAAAATGCCAAACTATCAAGTGTCGTGAGGAGGATATCCGTCCTTCTAACGGTTACGGTGGCAAGCGAAGTACAGTTGCTAAACGCACTATTACCGATACTGGTCACCGAGTTGGGTAGAATAACCGATACAATCTTATCTCTGTTCGTAGCTGAATAACTCGGTGAAAAAGTAGTCCGCGTAGCACCGCTGAAGTCCAAAGCTACATACTTGTCCCCAATCTCGTTAAGGATATTCTCATACTTTGCCAGATCAAGGTGGAACTTAGCCGTGTAGGGAGTAGCTGCCGTATTGCCAGTTTGATCGTTAATCCAAGCTTGAAACTGTTCAACGCTGGTAAAATAAAACGCTACCGGAATTACAATATCCGCTTTGCCC
>JAITNP010000135.1 GCA_031290455.1 Treponema sp.
TTTCCTGCAAAGCTCCCTGCAAATCCCCGCGTCCATTTCATCGATCCTCCAGGGGATCATCATCTTCTTTGTCCTGGGCAGTGAGTTTTTCATCCGGTACCGCTTTGTATGGACCAGGATGGAAAAGAGCTATGCCAAATAAAGCGGAGGCCGGGTAGAACCGGGGAGTTACCTCCCTGCTGGATACAGATAATTTTTTTGCTTTCCCGGTTCATAATCAGTGGGATGTCTTACAAAAACACACGCAAAAGACCATCGAAAAATTGCGTTCTGGGGTTGCATCCCTGCTTCCAAAACGAGCAAATTTATCCCTTTTTTCTTCATTTTTTGAATTCGTACTTCAGATTTGATTTGGCCATCACGGTTGATTTTATCACGCACCGATTGCTTTATTGTTTAAAACATGGTACGTTTCGTCTTGATGAAACCCAAAGAGCCTACCATGGAAGCGGTCGCCCTCAAGACCGGTGTCCCGATTTTGATACCACTATTATTGACAGGACACCCTAAAATCCGGGGCGCTTGTTATTGAGGGAACTATGCGTTTTGATCCGACCTTTTTGCCCTATCCTTCCACCCATTACCCGGTATACGCCCGGGAAGGCATGGTGTCTTCGCCCCAGGCTGCCGCCGCTGGTCTTGAAGCGCTTCGTGCGGGGGGCAGGACGCCGCAGTTGCCGCCGCCGCCCGTTTTAAAGCCCAGGGAGCCGGGCCGGTGTTTGAGGAATGGTTCAAAACCTTCCTGCCCCAAGGGGAAAATCCCTGCCCAGGAGCCATGCTCGTCGCAATGGACCCAGGGCCGCCGCTTTTCCGTTGCATCCCGTTTCAGTGCGGAAATAGCCCGTGCATAACCGCCATGGGCCACGTGGGTGAGGGTCTCCCTGGAAACCCCTGCCTTTGGGCGGGGTCAGATAATGCTCCGGCAGGAAAACGGTGTCCTCATCGGCGCCACTGAAAGCCGTACCGACAGCACCATCGCCTGCTGGTGATCCTCGCGGTACAATACCGGCAGTGATATAATGTTATTTGCAGTGATATAATGTTATTTAAGGAAGGTTTTTACCATGAAAACGTATCTTGAACTGCTGTTGACCTTTTTGAAGATGGGATGCACTACCTTTGGCGGAGGCTATGCCATGGTCCCGATCATTGACCGGGAAATCATTCAAAAAAAGGGGTGGATCACCATGGAGGAGGTGATGGACTATTATACCATTGCCCAGATCACCCCGGGGATCATCGCGGTAAATGTTTCCACCTTCATCGGGTACCGGCAAAAAGGGATCCTGGGCAGTATCATCGCCACCCTGAGTTTTATACTCCCGGGGGTCTGCCTTATGAGCATCATCGCCCTCTTTTTGCAAAACTTTGCCGATATTCCCGTGGTTCAGCACGCCTTTACCGGCATCCGGGTGGCGGTGGGCGCCCTGATTCTGGATACGGTGTTGAAGCTTTTCAAAGGGGTGTTCAAGGATTTCAAGGCCATCTGCATTTTCGTGATTGCCTTCGCCCTTTCCGCGATCTGGAGCGCTTCCCCGATTTTACTGGTGCTTGCCGCCGGGGTCGTGGGATTTTTCCTCTACCGGCCTAAAAAAGCCGCTTCATCTGGTGCTTCATCTGATAAAGACCACGGCAATAAAGGAGCGCCCCGTTGAATCTCTTGATTCTGTACGCTGAATTTTTTAAAATTGGACTTTTCTCCGTGGGCGGCGGGCTGGCGACCCTGCCCTTTCTGTACCGGTTGGCGGATACCTACGAATGGTTAAATCCTGAGCTGATTGGCAATATACTGGCAATTGCCCAATCCTCCCCCGGCGCCATCGGCGTCAATATGTCGGCAAGCGTGGGGTTTCAATGCGCCGGCATTCCCGGGGTCTTGGTTACGGCCTTTGGTCTTGTAAGCCCTTCCATCATCATCATCATCATCATCGCCCGGATGATCCAGGCATTTAAGGAAAACGCCGTGATCAAACTCGTTTTTTCCGGCCTCCGGCCAGCCGCCGCAGGGCTTCTTGCCGCCGCCGGTTTTGGGGCGATCAGCCTTTCATTGTACAACGGTCCCGCCTCGGTCTGGTATGCCTGGCTCAAGTGGCGGGAGTGCATCCTCTTTGCCCTTATCTTTTTCTCTATCTACAAATTCAAGGGCCACCCCATCATCTATATCGCCATTGCCGGAGTAGCGGGAATAGTGCTGGGCTTGTGAGCCGCTTTCACATACCGGCAAGCGCATGGTGCCGGCCTTTTGAAAGGGGCTCACCTTGACGCGAAAGGCACCGTGGTGTATGATTTTGAAAATAATGGCGCCCAGCAATCCAGGATCATTACCCAATAAGGTTTAACTCATGCATGTATCCTATGCCTTAAATTCTTTCCTGGGTTCATTCCTCATTTTGATCCTTATTTTTGTGGATTATATTCGTAAGTACAATACCGATGCCTTTCAGCGAACTATCTTTTTGAATCTCCTCATCTTTACGGGTATCTCCATAATGGCCCATGGTGTCTATTATGTATTGGAGGAATATCCCGGTAAAATGGTGTATTATCTGTTTTATGGCATTGTTACTTTTTATTATATTTTTCAGTTGGGGGCTTATTACTATGTTATTATCTTTATTAATTATTCCATCTTTAAGGATGTCCGGAGAACCAAAAAGCTGATCCGTTTGGTATGGGGTGTTATTATCGCCTATACCCTGATTCTCATGCTGAATCTACGGTTTCATGAGGACTTTGATAGTACCAAGCTGGGAAATAGGTTTTTCCATGGGGATATATACTATATCCAGCTGATTATCAGTTACAGTCCCGTAGTATGGACGGTCTATGACTTCATCTCCGCAGTACAGAAAAATATCTTCAAAAAACGCCGGGTGTATTTAGTAGTTTTCTTTGTACTGCTTACCGGGATCAGTTCCATCATTGATAGGATATGGAGAATTGATACCCTTATCTGGCCCTGTTTTTCCGCGTCCCTGCTCTATTCTTATTTTTTCATCATCCGGATGGATGCACAAATCGACAGCTTGACCGGCATCGGAAACCGGCACGCCTTCAATGCATTTATTGATAAGCTCTCCAGGCTGAATACCCAAGCGTCATATTCTATCGTGATGATGGATATGGACCATTTCAAGCAGATAAACGATACGCTGGGGCATGTGGAGGGGGACAATGCCCTGCGGGATATGGCCTCGATCATTAAGAGCTGTATCCGCGATTCCGATTTTGCCGCCCGCTATGGGGGGGATGAATTTATTCTGGCCATCAGGGCGGAAAAGGATATCGAAAACCTCATGGCCCGGATTCAACAGGCTATTGATGCTCATAACGGAAAACACCTCCGGTCCTATCAAATCCAGATGAGTTATGGCCATGATGTATATACGACCAATAGCGGCCAGTTGATACAGGATTTTCTGAGCCACATAGACGCCCTGATGTATAAAAACAAGGGAGCAGGGCGCCGCAAGAGCGATACCGCAGGGTAAGGCAAAGGAGGAAGGAAAGAAATGTCCGCTGTGTTTTATATAAATCCTGCCCTCGGATCCTGTCTTATTATTATCCTTATCTTTATCGATTATATCAGTAAATTCAATACCGATGATTTCCAGCGAAAGCTCTTTCTCCTGATCCTGGTCGCGGAATTTATGACCGTTTTTCTGGATTTTACCAGCCGTATGGCGGCAGGAAGACCAGGAGATACCATTACTGGCCTGTTGTATAGCATCAATACCCTGTTTTTGATTTTTCAGAATATCACCTATTACCTTTTGATGGTGTTTATTGATTACTTCATCCACAGTAACCTGGGGCGGGCCAAAAAAGGTATTGCCCTGGTTACCGCGTTTTTATCGGTATATGTCATAACCGTTATTATCAACGTGCCGTTCCATTTTTATTTTTATATGTCCCCGGATAATCAGTATATCCCGGGGACGTATTACTTTATCCGCATCCTGGTCAGTTATTTCCCCATTGTGGGCATACTGATTGATAGCCTGGTATCCCTGAAATGGTTCAAGCGATCGCAGGTGTACATGCTCTCGTTTTTTGCCATTCTGAGCGGTGCCGGGGCTACTTTGGACATACTCCTCATGGTTGGCAGCCTGATCTGGCCCTGTTCGGTAGCCGGCTTCTTATATATCTATTTCTTTATTGTCCAGGCCGATTTAAAGATAGACAGCCTGACCGGTATTGGCAACCGCTACGCTTTTAATGAATTTATCAGTAAACTGACCCGGCAGATGACGCACCAGGCCTATTCGATTGTGATGATGGATATGGACCACTTCAAGGAAATCAACGATACCTTGGGGCATGCCGAGGGGGACAACGCCCTGCGGACTTTGCCGCCCGGTACGGCGGGGATGAATTTGTCCTGGCGATCAAGGTGGAATTCGATGTTGATCAGCTCATGAACCGTATCCAGGCAGCCATAGACAACCAAAACGCACAAGGAACCCGGCCCTATAAAATCCAGATAAGTTATGGCTATGATGTATTTACCACGAAAAGCGGCCAATCCATGGAGCAATTTCTTGCCCACATAGATACCCTGATGTATCAAAACAAGGCGGCCCGGCGGCGGAACCGTGGCAAAGGTACTTGACGGGAAAGCCTTTTGTGAAGTATATAGAATATTACATTATCTATAAGGAAAATTGTTCATGTACGCATTGGTAGAATTCAAGGGAAAACAGTACAAGGCTGAAAAAGGTTGCCTGTTGAAGGTTGACCGGATCGACGCTGAGGTCGGTTCTGCCCTGGATATTGACTCGGTACTCTTGGTTTCAGGGGATACGGTAACCGTGGGGGCTCCCTATGTGCAGGGTGTCAAGGTGTCCGCAGTGGTGGAGCGCCACGAAAAGGATAAGAAGATTATCGTTTTTAAGTATAAACCCAAGAAGGATTATCGCCGAAAACAGGGACACCGGCAGCAGTATTCGGTCATCAAGATTGAGGATATTATCGGGGCCTAAGCCGTAGGGTACACCGGATGATAGTAATCGACGTGGTGGTGGATGATGCGGGGCTGCTCAAGTCCTGCAGTGTTACAGGCCACGCCAAGGCAGGGCCCAAGGGCGGCGACATTGTCTGCGCCGCCGTGTCGGTGCTGGTGAGAACGGCTTTGCGGACTCTTTCCGGGCGGGAAGGGATAAGGGTACGGGGAGACGCCCCCGAACGGGGTGTTTGGTGGATGGAAACGGACTATACTCAGGGGGGCAGCAATTTCCTGTGTGCCGCCGGAGCTTTTCTTATCGAGGGGCTTGAGTCGGTTTCTGCGGAATATCCTGATTACTGTACCATGCATATACATACGGAGCGGAGGAACTAATATGGCTCGAAAACGAGGCGGTAGCGGCGCCAAGAATGGACGGGATTCTAATCCCCAATACTTGGGTATTAAGGCATCGGGGGGATCCCGGGTACGGGCGGGGACCATTATTGTCCGGCAGCGGGGAACGAAGATACATCCAGGGGTCAATGTGGGGTGCGGGGGTGATTATACCCTCTTTGCCCTGGTTGATGGGACCGTGTCTTTCACCGCACGCCGGGGGCGGAAACTTGCCGGGGTAATACCTGCGGAAGCCGCCCAATAAGGCGCGTACTGTTTAACACAGTACATCATGGAAAAATTTGCCGATGAAGCGTTTATTGAAGTCTCCTCGGGTTCGGGGGGGAACGGCTGTGTAAGTTTCCGCCGGGAAAAGTACGTTCCCCGGGGTGGACCCGCCGGGGGTGACGGGGGACGCGGGGGGGATGTGGTCTTCACGGTCCGCCGTAACCTCCGTACCCTGGCCCACCTGCGGTATAAGCAGTCTTTTCAGGCGGAAAACGGCAGGGATGGAGCGGGATCGGGCCGTTACGGCAGAAGCGGCGGTAACACGATCGTTCCCCTGCCGCCGGGTTCGGTACTGAGAGACGCTGATACGGGCGAACTTATCCGGGATTTCGGTACCCATACCGGAGATTTTGTGTTCCTCAAAGGGGGGAACGGCGGATGGGGCAACATTCACTTTAAGTCTTCAGTGAATCAGGCCCCTCGTAAAGCCCTGCCGGGAAAACCCGGTGTTCAGGTACGAATCCGGGTGGAATTGCAGCTCATTGCGGATATCGGCCTGGTGGGCTTCCCCAACGCGGGAAAGTCTTCTCTCCTGGACCGGTTCACCAATGCCCGCCCCAAGATAGCCCCCTATCCCTTTACCACCAAAATACCAAACCTCGGGGTCCTTACCCTGGATGATCGGGACATTATCCTCGCGGATATTCCGGGGCTTATCGAAGGTGCGTCCACGGGGCTGGGCTTGGGCATCCGTTTTTTAAAACATCTTTCCCGTACCGCCGCCCTTGCCTTCTTGATCGACCTTGGGGAGGATACGTATCAGGAAGCTTTTGCGGTGTTATACCAGGAACTGGCGGCCTTTTCCCCGGAACTGGTGCAAAAGCCCCGGATACTAATCGGTACGAAGCTGGATATTAACGACACCGCCGAGCGCCTGGCGGCCCTCAAAACACGGTATCCCGGAGAGCGGGTCCTGGGGGTTTCGGTCTTTTCCGGGGAGGGTATTCCCGAATTGGCAGCGGTGCTTGGCGGGCTGGTACGTACTATGAATGATAAGGAGGGGTGGGACCGGTGAAGCTGGCAATGTTGGGGGGAAGTTTTAACCCCCTCCACAGCGGGCACTTGTTTCTGGCGGACGCGGCTCTTTCGTCCCTTGGGTACGACCGGATCATCCTGGTCCCCGCCTGTACGTCTCCCTTTAAACCCGGCGCCCAGGGAGGAAGCCCAGAGGACCGTATGGATATGCTCGTGGCCTCGATTGCCGGGGACCCTCGTATTACCATTGATGACTGCGAAATCCGGCGAGCAGGAGTCTCCTATACCATTGATACCCTCCGGGATATCATGACACGGTACCACCCCGAGGGAAAACTGGGGCTTATTATGGGCGATGATCTGGCGGCGGACTTTCACCGGTGGAGACAGGCCGCGGATATTATTGCCCTGGCGGATATCATCATAGCCCATCGCGCCGCTGCCGGAACAGTGGATTTTCCCTATCCCCATACATGGCTCAACAATGAAATCATGGAAATTTCCTCCGCCCTGGTACGGGAACGCATTCAGCAGGGGGCGCATTGGCGTTACCTGGTCCCCGCCGCCGCCCGGCATATTATCGAGGATCGGTTACTCTACGGCTATACCCCTCCGGGGGGGCTTCGGGTTCCAGGCGCTTCCGTTCCCCACGGGCTTATGGTCAGGGTAGAAGAAGCGGCCCGATCCGCGGTGAGCGCTTCCCGGTTCCTCCATTCCCGGAACACGGCCCTCCTCTGCTGGGACCTGTGCCTGCGTTTCGGCCTTGATCCCAAGGCAGGGTACCTCGCGGGTATTGCCCATGATATGTGCAAGTCCTGTTCGGAGGAGGAACTCCTCAGCCTTGCCCGGTCGGACGGGGAAGAGATTTCCAAACTGGAACGGAAAAAACCCGGGCTGCTCCACGCCCGGGCCGCCGCAGTCTTGCTTGCTCAGGACTTCGACATCCATGATAGGGATATCCTTGAGGCGGTGCGGCTGCATACCACCGGAGGCATGGACATGGGGGCCTTGGCAAAAGTGGTGTATATTGCCGATAAAATAGAAGTCTCCCGGGAAAATATGGACCCAGGCCTCCGGGAACTCAGCCGGACCGCCGATCTTGATCGCCTCTTCAGGGCGGTTTTGGATAATATCGTGGCGTACCTTCGCTCCCGGAAACTGGATATTTCCGAAGGGACCATGCGGCTGCTTGAAGCAATGGAGAGGAAAAAATTGTGAAAAAAGCTAAATTCGATGCCAGTGTGTTTTTCCTCGGGGCCATTGTAGTGTTTCTGGGGGGAGGGATATTTTTTGCCGTGCTGACCCTCCGGGCCGACCCCATAGAAGAGGTCCTGTCCGGGGACCGGGTCATCAATACCCTTTTTATCATTGAAGCGGAGGCCAAACCCCTCGGTACCTATGTGTTCATGTACTATCCGGTAACCAAACGGGCGGCCATCTTCGATGTCCCCGGGGAGGTCGGCTTGATTTTACAGCGAATTAACCGGGTTGACCGTATTGATACGGTGTACGATCCCCAAAAAATCGCGGTATTTGAACATGAGGTAGAAAGTCTTTTGGGGCTTGATATTAGTTTTTCCTTTGTTTTTGACATCGAAACCCTGGGAAAGGCGGTTGATCTCATTGAAGGGGTGGAAATATTCATCCCCTCACCAGTAGAAATCTACGAAGAAGCCCCCCCGATCCTGTTTCCCTCAGGGGTAACCCGGCTGGATGGCGATAAGGCGCAGGTCTACGTTACCTACGTACTCCCGGAGGAAACCAGTGAAGTGGCCCATTTCCGCAGGCAGCGGTTTTTTCTGGGGTTTATTAAACGGCTTGGGGAGTCGAATGAGGTCCTGAAAAATCCCTCGGTTGCCCAGATCTACCAATCCCTGCTTAAAACCAATATGAATCAGCGCGCCCGGACCCGGCTTTTCGACGAGTATACGGGAATTAATATGGAGCGGATAAGCATACAGTCCGTGGGAGGCAATACCCGGGACGTTTCAGGCCAGACCCTGCTTTTTCCCTATTATGAAGGGAACCTTATCAAAGAGATTGTACGGCAGACCCTGGGCGCCCTTACCCGGCAGGTTGAAGGGGATCTGACCGAACGGGTCTTTACGGTGGAGGTGCTCAACGGGACGGCGACCAATGGGCTTGCGGGGAGAACCGCCGAACTGCTCCGGAGCTTTGGGTATGATGTCATATCCATTGCTAACGCGGAGCAGCATGATTACGAATCCACGCTCATCATAGACCGGTCTGGGTATGAGAATATGGTCAAAACCTTTGGGGACATCATACGGTGTAAAAACATTCGGTATGAGAGCCTGGATCGTGATACCTTAGAAATGGAACCAAGTCTTCAAAATTTTGAATACCGATCAGATTTTACGCTCATCATTGGAAGGGATTTTAATGGACGATATGTTACTGGCGGATAATACCGCTGCGGCAATAGCACTGGGTAAGCTGCTCCAGGAGCATCGCGGCGGAGATGTGGTGGTGATGGACCTCCGCCCCTTCAATAGCTGGACCGACTTTTTTGTGATCGTCACCGTTACCAGCACGACCCATGTACAAGGGCTTGAACGGCGCATCAAGGAATTTTCCCAAGAACGGGGCATGGACATACTCCGCAAATCCCCCAAGCCCATAGGCGCTGATGATGAATGGCGCCTTATCGACTTAGGCGCCATCGTGATTCACCTTATGACGGCCAAAACCCGCTCCTTTTATGAATTAGAGCGGCTTTGGGGAGCCGCCCCTATTTATTCATCGAAGTCGTCGTAGTCAACCTCTTCTTCATAGAAGTCTTCGTCATCATCGTCGAAGTCTTCGTCGTCATCATCAAAATCTTCATCCTCAAAGTCATCGTCGAAGTCGTCTTCCAGGTCGTCGAAATTATCTTCTTCGTCGATGTCATCCTCCTCATCATCCTCATCCTCATCGAAGAGGAGGAAAGGATAGGGAAAGCCCTCATCCTGCTCGCTTTCCTCAAGGGAACTGCCGCTGACCAGGGGCATCAACGTAAGTTCTTCTGACGAGTCAAACTCGTCGAGCGAGTATAACTCGCCTGCGGAAATCCGCTCATTATTCATGGCCTCGTACAGAACCATAGTATTCTCCATTTGATTGTGATTTCTCTTGGAAAAACATAAGGGAGAGGTTCTGTATCTGTCAACTAGGTTCCCCCCTGCTATTGCATATTTTTTTTATTTGAGCCGGTTTTAAATGACCGTATCGGCGGCAACACTCCGGCGCATCCCTCTTTACAAAGACTATGATGTTCGTTATGATAAATACGGTGTTGTCAATTGAGGCCCCTGCTAAGATAAATGTGCATCTCCGGGTGAAGAAGCGGCGGCTTGATGGGTATCATGAGCTTGAGAGTGTTTTCTTGGCCCTTGCCCTTGGGGATGTCCTCTGTTTTGAGCTTACCGGGGACGAGGGGGAGTGTGTTATTCACGGGGCAGGGGATATTCCCCGGGGGAGGAATATCGTTGATAAGGCGGTATCCCTGTTCAGGGCGCGGACCGGGTTTAGCCGGGGGGTTCGGGTGTGTTTGGAAAAGCGTATACCCCTGGGGGCGGGGTTGGGGGGCGGTTCTTCCGATGCGGCTTCCACCCTGCGGGCCTTGAACGTGCTCGGGGCAACGGACCTTTCCGAAGAAGCCTTGCTTGCAATGGCTCAGAGCCTAGGGAGTGATGTGCCCTTTTTCCTGTACGGGGGAGCTGCCTTTGTATCGGGGCGGGGAGAACGGATTAGGCCTATTGAGGCACCCAGGGGATTGTGGGTGGTGCTGGTTTATCCGGGGTTTCCAAGCGGTACTGCCGAAGCGTTCCGTTTACTGGACGAGACCCGGGAGCAGACAATGCCGGGGGAAGTGGATCCGGGGGATACCCTGAGTCCTGCGGTGCTGATAGGCGCTTTGCAGGAACATCCCTCACAATGGCCATACGGCAATGACTTTTTGCCGGTCTTTTTAACCGCGGGAATCCCGGAGGCGGCGGAAGCGTATCGCCGTATATTAGCGGATTTGGCGGCCTTGGGCGCGGATTTTTCAGGGCTGTCCGGGGCGGGATCGAGTTGTTTTGGAATATTTATTGATGGAGGAGTGGCGGAAAAAGCGAAGAACATCCTCGCTCAACAATGGAATTTTGTGCAATTAACGTTTTTCCTTGCGCGTTTGGGTAATGGGGTATTAAAATAATACTAAAGTTATTCAGGACCAATAAACCAAAGGAGAGGATGCCATGGAGATAACAGATATTAGGGTCCGTAAAGTAGTTGGCGAGGGAAAATTAAAGGCGTATGTGACGGTTACATTTGACGACTGTTTTGTGGTCCATAATGTAAAGATTATCGAGGGAAAGAACGGTATATTTATTGCCATGCCGAGCCGGAAAACCAGGGCGGGGGAATATAAGGATGTGGCCCATCCGATTCACCCGGAATTCCGTACCGAATTGCAAAAAAAAATCCTGGATACTTATGATTTTGGCAGTGGACCGGATGATCTTTCGATGGAAATATAGTTAAATTATAATCATTGGGACGTAGGCAAGTGGTAAGCCACCGGGTTTTGGCTCCGGCATGCACAGGTTCGAACCCTGTCGTCCCAGCTAAGGAGTATGATGATGAGTCAAGTTGTTTTGGCTGCCCGGAAGCGGGTGGTTACGGGATCCGGGGAGGCTCGCCGGATCCGGCGCACCGGTCGTATCCCGGCGGTCATGTATGGGCGTTCTGGTCAAGTTCACACCATTGATCTGGATGCCCTGGAATTTTCGAACGGCATAAAGAATATTTCCGCCAGTACCATTGTTACGGTGGAAATTGATGGAATTTCCTATGATACCTTTGTAAAAGATACCCAGCGTAACATCAGGGATGGTAATATCCTCCATGTTGATTTTTATGCAGTAGAGCGCGACGCGGTCCTGCGGGCCAAGGTTTCGGTTCACATTCATGGAATTCCAGTGGGGGTCCGGGAGGGGGGTATCCTCGAATCTCCTCTGCATGACGTGGAAGTGGAATGTCTGCCCAAGGACCTGCCGGAACGGATCGAGGTGGATGTATCGGAACTCAAGGTAAATCAATCGATCCATATCCGGGATCTTGCCCTGGGTGAAGGGGTCCGTATTATTTCCGGCGCGGATCAGGTGGTGGCCCTGGTAAAATTCGCCAAGGCTGAATCCGCCGTAGCAGCAGAGGAAGACGCGGTAGGGGCGTCTGCGGAAGCTGAAACCAAGGTGTAAGGATAAGCGCAGGCGACGGTTTCGAGTTGCACAGGGTGCTGCGGGCACAGCCTTTTGTAGTGCATGGGTTTGAAAAGGCGGTTAGCCGAGGGTTGGGATCCTGGCCGGGGGGGACGGTTTTTTTGGCAGCTGTTTCCGGGGGTGCTGATTCTACCGCTATGTTGGCGGCTTTGGCGGTGCTGCGGCAAGAACGGGCTTTTACGTTGCATTGTCTTCATGTGGAACATGGGATCAGGCCGGCGGAAGAAAGCCAGGGGGATGCTGAGGCGGTCAAGGAGCTTTGTAAGCGGTTGCAGGTCCCCTGTAGGGTTGTTTCGATAACGCCCGGTAAAATCGCGGCGGTTGCGCGGAGCGGGGGACTTGGCATAGAAGGGGCGGCCCGGCTTTTCCGGCGCCGGGTGTGGAACCGGGAGGTTCGCCGTGTTGGAGCGAAGCGGGTATTAGTGGCCCATACCCAGGAGGATCTGCTGGAAACCGTGCTCATGCGCTTCTTGCGGGGGGCTGGACCGGCGGGACTTGCTGCCATGCCCCGGGAGCGCGGAATAGTGGTGCGGCCCCTGCTGGCCCTGACCCGGTCCGAGGTGCTTGGTTATCTCAAGGATCGGGATATTCCTTTTCGAATTGATTCGACCAATGAGGACATCCAGTACCTGCGTAACCGAATCCGGCATAAATTGATTCCCTGTTTACATGATTTGTTTCCCCGGTGGAAAAAAACGGTCCTGGCCTTGGCGGAAACCCAGGGGTTGACTGCGGATTTTCTGTACGCTGAAAGCGGTGAGCGGGTGCGGTGGGAATGGGACGAACCGGGGAACGTCCTGCATACCGACAGGGAATCTTTTTTTGCCCAGCCTGAAGTAATCCGGCAGGAAGCCCTGTTCCAGGCAGCGGATTTTCTGGTGGATCATGCCGTAAAGGGAGAAGCGGGGGCTTTTGTTCCGGATCCGTGTCCATCCTCGAATTCCCCGGTACCGCGGGTTAGAACGATCCGGCGGGAAGCGCTCAGATTTTTTACATCCGGAGCGGTTTCGGCCCTTGATTTGGGGCTGATACGGATTGAAAGCACGGGCAAGAACATCCTCGTTTCAGCGCCCCGGGCAGCAGGGGAAGCGGGGTTTGCGTTGTTGATTAAAGCGCCGGGAATCTATACACTTAAGGAGATTACGATTGAGGTTACCGCTCCTCCGGCTGAGGAAATTGGGCAGCGAAGGGGGAGGGCAGGTTGCTTTTGTGCCCGGCTTCCCCTGGTTTTGCGGCAATATGCGCCGGATGATCGTATTAAGTGTAATAGTATTACAGGACCTGCGGGGAAATGGCCTTCACGGTGTACCGGTGTTATGGTGGCAGAGGATGTAAATGGTCTGGTCGCCGTGATCTTTTCCGATAAGAAAGAGGGGGGGATTGTGTTATGCAGCCCAGAAAATGGCGGTGCAGAGGCCAATAAACAGATTGAAGGCGCTTGGTTCATGGTTTCCAGCGGTATTGGGGGTATTGATTGATGCTTAATAATCAGAATGATAAGACACCGGGGCGTCAGACCCCGCCTCGCCCGAATTTACGGAGTGGCCGGCCTAATCCGGTTGCTTTAATTTTTTTTCTGGTCATAGCGGGTCTTTTTATTGCCTATTTTTTCCGGGATGATACGCCGTCCATTCAGGAAATACCCTATTCGGCGTTTACCAACCACCTTGAACGGAACGATATTACGGCAGTCAAAATTCTTGATAACAATACTATAGAAGGTACCCTTCGGGGCGGTTCCGGGGATCCGATACATTTTAAAACCCTTATTCCCTATCAGGACCCGGGGTTGCTTCCTGCCTTGCGGGAAAAGGGCATCAATGTTTCCGGGGCGGTTTCCGGGCTGAGTCCTTGGCGGCTCCTGCTGGAATTTCTCCCCTGGGTCATCGGGTTTGGGTTCATCTGGTTCATGTTCAGGAACATGCAGGGTTCCGGGAATAAGGCCTTTCAATTTGGTAAGAGCCGGGCTAAACGCTACCAGGATGAAGGGAAAAAGGTGAGCTTTGCCGACGTAGCAGGCCAGAAGGACGCCAAATATGAGCTTGAGGAAGTGGTATCCTTCCTGAAGAGTCCCCAGAAATTCACCAAGATGGGGGCGCGGATTCCCAAGGGAGTGCTCCTGGTGGGAATGCCCGGAACCGGGAAGACCCTCATGGCCAGGGCGGTGGCAGGAGAGGCCGGGGTGGCCTACTTTCACATGTCCGGCTCGGATTTTGTGGAAATGTTTGTGGGGGTCGGGGCCAGCCGGGTCCGGGACCTCTTTGAGCAGGGCCGGCGTAACGCCCCCTGCATCATCTTTATTGATGAATTGGACGCCGTGGGCAGAACCCGGGGCGCGGGATACGGCGGCGGTCATGATGAACGGGAACAAACCCTGAATCAGCTCCTGGTGGAGATGGATGGCTTTGATTCCAAGGATGGGGTGATCATCCTTGCGGCCACGAACCGCCCGGATGTGCTGGACCCGGCCCTGCTTAGGCCGGGCCGCTTCGACCGCCAGGTGGTGGTTGCCATGCCGGATATCAAGGAACGGGAAGCTATCCTCAACATCCATGCTGCCAAGATTCCCTTGGGAATTGATATAGACCTGGGAAGGATTGCCCGGGCAACTCCGGGGATGAGCGGTGCGGATATCGCCAATCTTGTGAACGAGGCGGCCCTCTTTGCCGCTCGTCAGGATAAGGCCACGGTGGAGATGTCCGATTTTGAAGAAGCCCGGGACAAGATCCTCATGGGGGTAGCCCGGAAGACCCTGGTCATTTCCGATAAGGAACGGCGTATGACCGCCATCCATGAGGCGGGACACGCCCTGCTCCACTATTTTCTTAAAAACGCTGATCCCCTCCACAAGGTAACCATCGTCCCCCATGGCCGGGCCTTGGGCATGGCCATGTCCCTCCCGGTGGAGGACACGTACAGCCGGACCAAGGGCTGGCTCGAGGACCGGATCGTCATCTGTTACGGCGGCTGGATTGCGGAAAACCTCTTTTACAACGAGACCACCACCGGAACCAAGCAGGACATCCAGCAGGCCACTGAAATGGCCCGGCACATGGTCTGTGAATGGGGCATGGCGGAAGAACTCGGGCCGGTTGCCTATGGTCAGGAGGATGAGCCGATTTTTCTGGGGAAGGAAATAGCCCGGCATAAGGATTATTCCGAGGATACTGCCCAGCGTATTGATAAGGCGGTAAAAAGAATACTTGATGCTGCCAAGGATCAGGCGGCGGATATCCTCCAAACTCATAAAGGGGAGCTTGAAAAACTGGCGGACACCCTCATGTCCCGGGAGACCCTCATTGATGATGAGGTGCGGGCGCTCCTTAGCCTTCCTCCCCGGGAAAATACCCATACCCTCAGGGTCATGGGTCCTTTAGGAGGATAATATGAAACATCCGCGGTTCCTGCCGATGTTGTGGTCGGTGATGGTCCTTTATCTGTACCTTCTGGGGGCGGTCAGCTATGCCCGGGAAGTGGATGATGGTCCCCTGAAGCGAGGGGATGCTGGGATGGCTGCAAAATACATTGACTGGGCCGTGGCTGCCATTGACGGGGGCCGGTGGGCCGAGGCCCTTGGGGCCTTGGAACGGGGAGCTGATTTCGCGGATGTTTCTTCGGATATTGCTTACCTCCTTGCCCGTGCCCGGGCCCACGAAAACAAACCCCAGGGGATGGTGCTTGCGGCCATCAAGGGGGCGGTGGGAACAAACCAGTGGACTCGATTTTCTCTTGATGAGGCGCGGCTCTTTGAGGCGGAAACCTTGATACGCCTGCGGCGTTTCGCCGAAGCCCTGCATATTCTTAGGATGCTCCCACCCGGTGCCGATATGGCCTACCTGCGACTGCGGGCCTTACGGGGAAGCGCAACCCGGGAAACCTTCTGCGCGGCCATGGCAGAAACGATGGAAGCCTATCCCCGGGATCCACGGCCGGTGCAGCTCCTCTTTGAATATCTTGCAGACCGGCTCCCCGAAGGAAGTGAGCAGGAGTTGGTGTCCCTGGCTTTGCGGCGGCTCCCTGTTTTACTGGAGGCTGACCGTGAATTGGCCTATGGAGCGGTCCCCTTTATCCAGAATATCGAAGATGCCCGCACTATCCTTGCGGCATACCGAGGGGTAAGCGGGGTAAATAGGATATCCCCTGCTTCCATTCCCATGGCCCTCTATCTTGGACTCATTGATGAAAACCAGGCCCTTGACGAACTGTTTCCTCCCCCTTCCCGGTTCATGGCTGCTTCGACAGTAACCCTGGACAAGGCCCTCCTGCAATCGGTGTGGAGCCTCCTCCGCCATGACGAAGGGCGGGATCGTTTCTGGCGAAACCTTTTACCCTTCACCGGTGTTTTTATAGAAGATACTAATAAGGATGGGTATCATGATGCTTGGGTTACGTATCAGGATGGTATGATCACCGGCTATTCCTATGACCCGGACCAGGATGGGCTGCCCGAAGTGACCGTTTCTTTTATGGCGGAAGTTCCGGTACAGGCAACCGTGGTGGTACTGCCGGAAGCAGGGGAAGAACCGGTTTCCAGACCGGCGAATCCCGTCGTATACCCGGTACGGGATGCAGATCGGGCGAAGGTCGAGGTACAATGGGAAATCTACCCTGCGGTTTTAGCGGTCAAGGCAGGGGATATCCGGTATACCGCACGACCCTTTGAGTTTTTCTTCGCCCCTGTGCGCTTCAGGACGCTTTTCGAGAGCAGCTTCCGGTATCCTGAATGGGATGCTCAGGGGGGAACCCTCTCAATTCGTCGGGTGCTGTTCTCTGCGGATTTTGCTGAACGGCCCGGCAAGGAAATGGAGGGAACCATAGAACGGGTGGAATTGGATCGGGGCATACCCCACAAGGCCCGCACGTTTTTAGATGGCCGCCTGGTTTCGGAAACCGCCTTTGCCTTGGGCCGGCCTACCATCCAACGAATCGATCTTGATGTGGACGGACGGCTGGAAACGGTACGGTATTTCCATCGGGATATAGTGGATTCGGCTCCTGAGCCGACGCTTTATAAGGCCATGGATTATATTGAATATCTTGAAGCTTCTGAAAGTGATTGGGATGGCGATGGTATTTTTGAATATGGGGAACAGTATGTTTTCAAGCATGATGCAGATTCCGGTTCTCAAGCCACGGCTTCGGTTGTGCGTTCTTGGGACATGGATAAGGATGGAAGGCGGGAATATACGAAAAACGGCATATATTGAAACAACCATAAGGGATTAAGCGGTATGTATGGTAAAAAAGTTCAAAAAGCGGTCTTAGTACGACCGGTTTTGTTTATATCGAAGTTGTGCATGATAGGAATGGTGCTTTCCTGTATATCCCCTGCAACCCAGGAACAACGCCTCAGCCCCCTCAAATCTACCGGTGAATACCGGCTTGATGATATGAGACGGTATGTTTCTGATGATCCGGCCAGGGCCATACATCTGATGGGGGTTTACGAGGTGCTTTATGGTCAGAAAAGTCCCAATGCCGGGCATGATGATCCTGAATTATCCGGGGCCTTTGCGGATATTAAAGCTGAGGCCACTCAGAACCTCAAGGCTTCCCAGGCCAAGGCTATCAGCGAAAAGCGATGGGACGATGCAGCTTCCCTGGCCCGTTCCCTGTCCAGTTTAGGTATTTCGGTGGAAAATACCGGTATGGAGCCTGATTTTATCCGTGCCGATGCCAAACAGCAGTTATCCGATGGCAATAATTTAAGGGCCTTTCTTGGGGCGGTACGGGCGCATGGGCTAAAGCCCCTGGAATTTGATGATGCCATGCTCTTTCTTGAACGAGCGGTAACGGTTAAGCAGCGGCGTACTGCAGCGTTTTTCCTTGCTGTCGCGGAAGAAGGGAAAGCAGCGGAAGAAAAAAGCAACGAAGGGACATCCCCGAGGGGGAATATCCCTGAGGACCTGCGGCGTTATGCCCAGGACCAGGATACTGCCACGGATATGATAAAGGGGGTCGCCACGGTTCTGATTGACCGGGGGTATCGCATTGAGCGGGGGCGGGGAATACCGGACCGGGTTCTGGGTTCCGCCTTTTTCGTGGATGCTTCGGGACTCCTCATCACCAATTACCACGTTATTGCCAGCGAAGTTGATCCCAGGTATGAAGGATATTCCCGGATGGCGATCCGCATGGGGGATGGGTCAAGTCCCCGGATTCCCGCCAAGGTCATTGGTTGGGACAAAGCCATGGATTTAGCCCTCATCAAGGCGGAAATGACCCCGGAGTATGTGTTCTCTGTGGTGGACCGGGTTATTCCCCGGGTGGGGGATACGGTCTATGCCATTGGTTCACCGGTAGGGCTTGAAAAAACCGTTACCCAAGGGATCGTGTCTGCCCTGGGGCGGCGGTTCCTGCAGATTGGGGATGTGATCCAGATAGATGCTGCGGTGAATCACGGCAATTCCGGGGGCCCGGTAGTGGATATGGCGGGCCGGCTGGTGGGTATTGTCTTTGCCGGGGTTGAACAATACCAGGGCCTCAACTTTGCGGTTCCTGCGGAACGGCTCGCCGCTGCGCTTCCCGCCATGATCCGCGGGGGTAAGGCGGAACGTCCCTGGCTCGGTCTTACGGTCAGTGAGACCGTTTCGGGGGCGGAGATTATCTATGTGGCTCCCTTCACCCCCGCGTCGGAGCAGCAAATTAAAGAAGGGACTTTCATCAAAACCCTTAATAATGAACCGGTGAGTGCTGCTCAGGGGGCGCTTATTCCCGCGTTACAGGATATTTTGTTCCCGACACGGCCCGGAGAACTGGTTGTCCTGGAAACCTCTGATGGAAACCGGCGGGTTATCATGTCCGTGCCCCGGCCCGATGTTCCCCTGGTGGAGGCTGCCAAAAAGGATAGCCGGGAACGGATAGCGGCGCCCCTCTTCGGCCTCATCCTTGCTCCTTCTATGGGGGGGTCCTTTTCCTCCTCTTATCTGGTAAAAAAGGTGGTCCGTGGGTCCATCGCCGATGAAGCGGGGCTTTCTGAAAACGATCCGGTAGCCATCAGGGGGTTTCGCATTGAGGAGAAAGAAGGGTATGCCCTGCTTAACATAGATGTGAAGAAGCGCCGCATGGGATATCTCGAAACCTCCATGCAGCTCCCTGCTATGCTTGATTCCCCGGATACGTTATAAAAGCAGGGACATTACCGTATCCGGTCGGGTTCCTCAAGTTTCCACTTGACATAATATCATAAATGTGCATATATTATAGAAAAAAATTAAAAATAAACCTTTTTGTAAACAGCAAGTATCGTTGTTACCAATCTTATCGTTGCCGCCTTATGCCCTGTAGGGCTTCTTATGGAGAACCATACTTTTTCCCCATAGATTTTTACTTTCGTGCCACGGCAATAAGCATTGCCGCCCGGTTATCGTAGGGGGATTCATCCCAATTACCGTAGAGTTCCACCGTTGCAAAACCTGTTTCCATTAGCAGACTCCGCAGTTCCGAAGCAGCATAGAGGCGCTGAGTAAAGGTACGTTCTATCTGGGTTTCATGGTTGATGAGGATCCACCGGTTTTTAAGGCCCCCCCAGGAATCAACCGGGGTATATTCGGTAAGTACCATAAAACCCGCACGGGTAAACCATTCCCGTTCAACAAAGTCCCGGACCGCGATTTCTTTGCCCAGGATTTCTATGATGAAGACCCCTTCTGGTTTAAGGGATTCAAAGACGTTCTGTATCATGAGCCGGTCATCACCGGGATGCTCAAAGTAGCCAAAGGAGTTATAGATGTTGGTTACCACATCAAAAATTTGCGGACGCCTAAAAGAACGGGTATCGGCACGGATAAATTCGATGGCGAGGTTTTCATAGGCTGCGTCTTCCCGGGCGGTTTGCAGATAGCTTTCCGTTATATCCACCCCGGTAACGGCAAAACCCCGCCGGGCCAGTTCCAGGGTGATGCGTCCAAACCCGCAGCAGAGATCCAGCGCCCGAGGTCCGGCATCCCCTTGGGGTATGGCTTCATGGGTATCCCCGGACTGTTCATCATAGAGTTTAAGGTTGGAAAGCCTGGTTATCCCATCGACCACGGAGGGAACCTCCGCCCAGCGCTGGGTATCAAACATGATAGGAGCAAACTGTTCCCAGAAACACTCATCATTAAACCATTCTTGTTTATAGGCCATAGACATCTTATATTATAAAGTATATCCTATTTTAAGGCATACACCAATAACAACCATCTACAGGATGCAACTTTTTTCATAGAACCGAATGGAGGATTATATGGTATCAATGAGTGAACAGAAGCCGGCCACCCTTGATGAAGTGTGGAATTTATTTCGGGAGACTGACCGGAAGTTTCAGGAGACCGACCTGAAGTTTAAAGAGACCGACCTGAAATTTAAAGAGACCGACCGGAAGTTTCAGGAGACCGACCAGAAGTTTCAAGAAACCGACCGGCAGATTGGCAAGCTGGGACACCGGTTTGGCGATCTCATAGAACACCTGGTAGCCCCGAACCTCTTGAGCAAGTTTGAGACCTTTGGCTACCAGTTCACCCGCATTTCCTGGAACCATCAGGTCAAGAATGTCAACAAAGAACGGCTTGCGGAGATTGATCTCCTGCTGGAAAACGGTGAGGTTGCGATGGTGGTGGAGGTCAAGTCTTTATTCACTAAGGCGGACGTGAAGGAGCATCTTAAGCGAATGCATACCCTGCGCCGCTACGCTGACGAACATCAGGACAAGCGGAAATATGCCGGCGCCATAGCGGCGGCCCTGTTCGACCGGGATGCTAAGGAACAGGCTCTTGAAAGCGGTTTTTACGTGATTGCCCAAATTGGGGATACGGTAAACATCGAAGTGCCGGAGGGGTTCAAACCCAAGCTATGGTAATTGCCTAAAACGGTATAATCCCCACATTTGTTTTGCCGACTCCCTGGCCTTCATTGGCGCCTACATTCCCCTCACCAGCACCCTTATTTCCACCATAAAGGGGCTTACGTGATTTTTTGATTCCCCTGCATTTAACGTGCTGAGGGCAGCGTTTTATCCTCTCCGGGAGAAGGATTTTCCTCTGCCGCCGCAAGGGCCTGGGATTTTTCCTGTCTTTTTAGAAGATTCCTTGCCATATCTAATAAAAATTCTTGCGTATCGTCAGTTAATTGTCCAAGAATATCGACCAGCTCTTTTTCATACGGAGAGGGGGAACCGAACATGTCACCGCTCCCGGTACGCAGCCATTTTTCGTGAACATTAAAAGTCGTACATATCATCTTGATATTTTTTTCGGTGAGATTACTTTTTCCTATCTCAATCATGGACATGGATGTCTGAGTTAAACCGATTCGTTTGGCAAATTCACTTTGATTGATGCCCAAGGTCTTACGAATGGCCCGTATTCTATCGAGGATTGTTCCTTCACTCACAATCATAATAATATCAAATTCTTAATGCCATTACAAGAAAAAATATCAATTACTTAATAAGGCTCTTGACTTATATTAAGATTCAGATATAATATTATCGGATGCTTAATAAAGAGGTGATTATGCTAAGCAAAGAAGTAGAGACGGTTTACATTTTCCGGCAACTAACGCCGGAAAACCAGGCCGATTTCCTCACCTGCGCTCATCTTGCGCAAAC
>JAITNP010000200.1 GCA_031290455.1 Treponema sp.
AAACAGGGACCATCAAGGTAACCATCAGCACTACAAGGGCCTTGTTCATAATATGCTCCTATTTCATGATCTCGCTGTACATCTTCAGGTACTCCGCGCCCTTGAGTTCACTGCTTCCAATGGTCAAAATCGCCGCGGTCCTGGCATCGACCACCCGCATGCTGACGCTTATCTTCCGGCCAACCTTGGCCAGGGTCCCCAGGACCACTGCGTCAACCCCCAACATTCCACCCAGTTCGATCATGGATTCATCACTGACATACCCTTCAGCGTAAAAATCCAATTCCCGCATGACCTGATCGAGCTGACCGCGTTCCACAACCTTTAATTTGGTCTTCGTCGCCAGGTGATTGATAGCCTGCTCCGAAAGATAGCGCCCCAGCAGACTTTGTTCACCTGAAATGTTTTTGAAGTCCAACACCGCTATGGTGATATCCGTTTGGGCCCCCTTAAAAGCGGCAGATACCTGATCCGAAACCGAGCTTTGTCCGTAAGCCGCCCCGCTGACCCAGACCAGGACGACGGTGAAAAACACCCATTTATGATACATACGACCCTCCTGACGCTCCATTTCATAGATATTGCAAGAAAACAAATCAATAAAATTAATACCAATGTATATTGGTGTAACCAAGTTGTCAACCCTTGTTTATACCGTATTAGATAAATTTATGAATCCAGAGCAAAAAAAATTACGGGAGGTACTCTCCGCGAACATAAAGATTAGAAGGAAGGTGATGAACATCTCTCAGGAGAAGCTGGCAGAAGCGACGGACCTTTCAGCCCAGACGATTAACGATATCGAGGGAGGCCGCATGTGGGTGAGCGATAAGACCATTGTCAAGTTAGCCCAAGTGCTCCAAGTTGAAGCCTATCAGTTATTGATTCCGGACATTGAAATTCAAGTAGAAAAAGAGAAAGCTCCTTTTCCCTGTGAGCTGCTCTTTAGCTTACAAAAGAGCATTCAACAGGGTATTGATCTGCAATTCGATAAAATCCTGAAATCCGGGGTAACGCGCTAAAACCCCGAAAATTCCGGCATGGGGCTTGACCCTCAGCCCAGAGAACCGTAGAATTTTTAACTATGGATGTATATGGGCCCCTCAGGGCTGTTCTTTTCGTGTATGAGGTTATCCGGTTTGTGGTCATGATGCGGGTGTGTATGACCGTTGCCCCTGCTGGGGGAAACACCGAAAGCAGCGCCTTTCCGTATCTGGTGTATGTGGTTCCTAATGCACTGTTCCCCTTGATGGCCTTTTTTTTGTGGCTTAGCCTTTCCTATTATAAGCCGTATATTTCACTGTATACGGTGGGAAAAATTATTGCGGTTGTATCGGTTATTGGATGGAGCGTTTTGTCCTTTCAAACCATTCTGACCTCCCTTATGCAGGGGACGGCGGGCATCGTTACCGCCGGCGCCACCTTCATGCTGGCTGCCGGGGATGTTTTTTCCATTGTGGGGGGATTGATGCTTCAAAACAAGGTACATCACTTTGAATCTCTGACAGCGCGCCCTCTGGCAACCCTGGCTGAAACCACGGCTCCAGAACAGGGAGGTATTGCATAATGCGTATCATTCCTATCGCCAGCGGTAAAGGCGGGGTCGGCAAATCCCTTCTGGCGGCGAATCTGGGGGTGGCCTTTGCCAAGGCCGGTCAACGGGTGGTCTTGGCGGACCTGGACTTGGGGGCGTCGAATCTCCACCTCGTTATCGGGCATCAGGCGCCTAAGATGGGGATCGGTACGTTTCTACATGACCCCCGGTCGGATTTTTCCCGGATCATCGTGGAAACTGATGTGCCGGGGCTTCGGTTTATTCCGGGGGATACGGAAATTCCCGGACTGGCCAATCTGAAGCCGGGGCAACGGAATATCCTGGTCAAGCGTTTTTTGACCTTAAAAGCGAATACGGATGTCCTTATCATTGACCTGGGGGCCGGTACCCATCAGTCTATTCTCGATTTTTTTCTCCTTTCCGGCCAGGGGATCGTGGTAACTGCCCCGGCGGTTACCGCGGTGCTGAACGCCTATGTATTTCTTAAAAACGCGGTTTTCCGGTTGATGTACACCATCTGTAACAAGAACAGCAAGGCATACGGGTATCTGGAACAGATGCGGAAGGGAGGTTCAGGTCCGCAGAAACTCTATATTCCCCGGATACTGCCGGAGATCCGGAAGATTGATCCCCCGGCTTATGAGAAATTTATACTCCACCTGAACCACCTGCATCCCCGGCTGATTACGAACATGGTTGATGACCCCAAAGACGTCGAGGTTGCCATGAAGATCCGCCGTTCCTGTGAGGAGTACCTGGCGCTGAAGATCGAGCATCTGGGGGTGCTCTACCGGGATGCCATGCAGGATGCAAGCCTGTCTTCGCGGCTGCCGGTAACCCTCTACAAGCCTCAATCCGTTCTATCCCAGGCGATTTTCCGTATTGCGGATAAGATACTCCAGTCCGGGGAGGATCAATTCAGCCTGGATGACCGGGAGATCGAGGATAGTTTCCTGGCAGCCGGTGCGGAAGCGGAAATTGACTTTGAGACCAGGATGGGATACGTGGAGGATTTGCTTCACTCCGGGGCTTTGACCACCGGGGACCTTATTGAAACGGTAAAATCCCAACAGTTTGAAGTATCCAAATTAAAAAAAGAAAATAATTTTTTAAAGCTGAAGTTATCCAAAGCTTTATCCCAGGGTTTTAAGATTTGAGGTATATATGTTATTAGCAGCACAATTCCCCTCCTGGTTATCCCCGGAGATTATTCCCGGCCTTCCTTTCCGCTGGTATGGACTCATGTATGTGGTGGCCTTTGGTATCGCATTCCTGCTCTATCAATGGCAGGTGCGGGAGCGGCATTTCCCCATGAACGATGATGAACTATCGGGGCTGTTTTTCTGGGGCATCCTGGCGCTGATTTTGGGCGCCCGGATCTTCGCCGCCATCGTGTATGAAACCAGCGATATTTACCGGCGGCAGCCCTCCCTGGTGTTCTGGCCTTTCCGGGACGGTCAATTCACCGGACTGCAAGGCATGAGCTATCATGGGGGCGTCATCGGGGGCATCCTGGCGATTCTTATCTATGCGACGGTCAAGCGTTTCGATTACCGGGAAATCGGGGATATGTTTGCGGCGAGCATACCCCTGGGGTACACCTTTGGGCGGCTGGGAAATTTTACCAACGGGGAATTATACGGCCGTATCACCGCCACCCCCCTGGGTATGGTGTTTCCCCAAGCCCGGGCCTATCCTGCTGGCCTCGCCTGGGTCCAGGAGGTGGCGGAAAAGACCGGGATAGCAATTCCCTCAGACCCGAGTAGCTTATTGAACCTGCCCCGGTATCCCTCTCAGTTGTACGAGGCCCTTTTTGAAGGGGTGATCCTCTGGCTCATCATCTGGTCATTACGGAACCGGAAGCCCTTCAAGGGTTTTTTGATTGGTATATACCTGCTGGGCTATGGATTGTTCCGGTTTATCATCGAGTATTTCCGGGAACCCGATTTGGACTTGGGGTACCGTATTCAATTCATCAAAACCGATCTGCCTACGGCCATCTCCCATCCGCTGCTCAGTTTTTCCACCGGTCAGGTTTTTTCCTTGGTTATGATGGTAATCGGTGTCTTCTGGCTCATCATTGCCGCCGGGCTGCCTAACCGGAAACCGGTTCTGATATACCTATCCTCTGATAAAAATACGCCGATCCCCATGGTGGAACGGCAAGCGTCCCGGAAAAGCCGCCGAAAACTGCGGAAAAAACTGAGATAACCGGGTCAGCTACTCTACGCCTAAAGCGGGGGTTTTACACCCGACTGGATAAGAAAGCACAGGTCTTGAAATTCCCGGCTTCGGTAGTTCCTTGGCCGGGGCAGGGGGATGGGGAGTTCTTCCGCTATGGTACCGGCCTTCATCTGGATTACCCGGTCGGCAAGGTAGACCGCCTCCTCAATATCGTGGGTTACCAGGAGTATGGTTATGCCCAGGGATTTCCAGAGCTCCTCCAGATCCACCCTGAGCCGTGAACGGGTAAACGTGTCTAAGGCGCCGAAGGGTTCATCCAGAAAGAGGAGGTGAGGCTTCCGGCACAGTGCGCGGGCAAGGGCAACCCGTTGAGCCATGCCGCCTGAAAGCTGTCGGGGATAGGCTTTTTTCCAGCCATCGAGTCCTACCAGTCGCAGGACCTGGTCGATTTCGGTGGCAAGAGGGGTAGCGGGTTTAGCGGGAAAGGCGAGGCGCAGATTCGCCTCCACGGTGAGCCAGGGTAAAAGCCGGGGGTCCTGGAACACGAAGCCGAACCGGGGCTTGGTTCCTGTTTCCTGCTGTGCCGAACCCGCGAAGGTAATGGCGCCGGTATCAGGTTTTTCCAGGCCCGCGATGAGCTTGAGGAGGGTGGTTTTGCCGCACCCGCTGATTCCCACGACCACCGTAAAGCTGCCCCTGGGAATCTGCATGCTCAGGTTTTTTACCGCCGCAACCTCGGTGGAACCGTTTCTGAAGGTACGGCTTAAATGGTGTATGCGGAGATCCCCAATGCACTCACCCATGGGCGCCCCAGTATTGATCTTCCCGTTCCGGGGAGATCACCCCGGCAAGGATGCGGAGCACCTTATCGAAGATAAGGCCCAAAGACCCGATGGTGAGGATACCCACAAAAACCGTATCGATCCGGGCCATTTCCTGGGCGTCGGTAATGAGGTACCCAAGTCCCGATGCAGAGGCGAACAGTTCCGCCCCCAGGAGCGCCCGCCAGGAGTAGCCGAACCCAAGCCTGAGACCGGTGATGATCTGGGGCAGCGCCCCGGGGATCAGCACCGACCGGAGGTGCCGGAAGAAGGAAAGTTCCAGGGATTGGGACAACTCAAGCCAGCGGCCATCCATGGAATCGAACCCGCTTGAGGCATTGAGAAATACCGGAAAAAAAGTCGCCAGGACGATGACCGCCAGTTTTGACGCCTCCCCCAGGCCGAACCAGAGGATCAGCAGGGGAATCATCGCCAGGGGCGGAATCGCCCGGAGCAACTCAAAGACCCCCTGAAAAAGCCGTTTAAGTACCGGGCTGTAGTGAAAAATGAGCGACAGGGGAAGGGCCATGCCAATGGAGATGCCGTATCCTGCCCACACCCGGCAGAGACTGACCAGGATATGCCGCTGCAACGCGCCAGTCTTGCAGAGCCGGATCGCCGCCGCAGCTATTTTCTGGGGGGCAGGGATCAAATAGGGATTTACCAGGTTCAGCGATGAGCAGACCCACCAGAGCACGATAAGTCCCACCGGCAACACCACTAGATTCCCTGCGATTTTAAGGCGTTCCAGCGGCGTATGTCCCGTATCCGGCATGGTTGCGCTATTTACCGTAGGCTATGGGCAGTATAAAATCCTCCGGGTTTACCGATTGGGTGATCATGTCCTGTTCCAACAAGAAGGCCACATCAGCGGACAAGGCCGGCACATCACCAGGTTCTAAAGCAGCGGCCATTCCGCTCCATTGGTAAAGCCGCAGGCCGTCCGCTTCAGCGATCTCCTGCATCTTCGAGCCGATAGCCACCGCTTCGGTGGTATTGGCCAGGATCCAGGAATAGGCTTGCTGCTGCACATCCAGGTACATCTGGAGGAGTTCGGGGTACTTTTTGGCAAACTCAGGCCGTACCGCAGTAAGCAGGAGCGGGGTAAGGTAGCCATCAGCGGTGAAGAGGACCTTCATCCCCGCTTCCTCATCCCGGATGATCAGAGCTGCGGCCTGGAGTGCCCCGTCGATCTGACCGGAAATCAGGGCGGTCCGGGACTCAGGCAGGCCCATCTGCATTAACGTAACATCCGCAGCACCCATGCCCTCCGCGACCAGGGCGGCGATGAGCATCTGGTGCAGCACCGTCCCCTTAGGCCCGGCAATGGTCTTCCCCTTCAATTCACCAACCGACTGGGGACCATGAGGACCGGTCATAAGGGCGAAGGTCTGCTTGGGCCGGCTTACCGCCGCCGCGATTTCCACCCGGTTTCCCGCGGCATTTGCCAGAATTACCGAGGTACTGTTAATCACCGAAGCGATATCCAGGGATCCCGCAGCCATAGCCTGGGTTTGGTCGGCTCCGGAGTTGATATTATGCCATGTAACTGTAATGTTTTTTTCAGCAAAGGCCTTTTCCAAAAGCCGCTTTTCCTTCATCACCATAATCTGAAGGTTAAAGGGGGATTCCACATAAGAAATATTGACTACCTTTGGATAAGTTTCTTTTTTACCCGCCCCAAAGACCAGGGCGGTACTCAAAAAGCAAAAACAGATAATACCGGTAATTTTTGAATAACCCATGATTGTTCTCCTTAATAACTAACATAACGGTTAGTTATTAAGAATTCAAGGATAGTGTGCTAAATGGGGATAATATTCTCTTAACAGAGGGTTTGTGGTACCCGCTCCTTTTGACGGCGAACCTTAGGATTTTCAATCCTTGCCGGCTTGTTCCTTATATTCCCTAGAATCAAAATAAGCGCATTTGTCGGTAGGGGTATCCCCCCAGGAGTCAGCGGGCCGCTGGGGGTGATTGACCCATACTCAAACCGGCATATCAGCCATCTTCATCATTAAACTGGTCGATAAACGCTTCTAAATCCTGGGGTTCATCTTCCGGTGACGCTTCTTCGGCTGCATCCTCAGGGGATGATTCAAGGGCGTCTTCGTTTGCAGGCCCCACGATTGCCAGGAGTTCTACCTGAAAGATCAGGGTTGCATAGGGCGGGATGACATTACCGGCCCCCTGTTCTCCATAGGCCAACTTCGATGGCACATAAAGGCGGTAGGAACTGCCTTCGCTCATTAACTGAACCCCCTCGGTCCAGCCGGGTATCACCGCGTCCAGGGGAAACTCGATAGGTTCTCCCCGGGTATAGGAACTGTCAAAGACCGTACCGTCCACCAGGGTACCCTCATAATTTACCCGCACCATATCCTGTGCACCGGGCTTTTGACCGGTTCCTTCGGTTATAACCTCATACTGAAGCCCACTGGCAGTGGTATGTACCCCGGGGTGCTTGCCGTTTTCTGTCAGAAATTGTATTTCCCGGGCTTTACTCGCTTCCGCCCGTTTTTCCATGGCCGCTCTAAAGGCGGTTTGTACCATCCGGAGGGCATCATCCATGGTAAATTGGGTGCCCTGACCTTCAATGGATTCCCGCAGTCCCCGGGTAAAGGCGTTGTAATCGAAGGTTAAGCCGGTTTGTTGCAGGTCCGATCCAATCACCATCCCAAAGGCATAGCTGATATCCGCACCGACGCTTATATTGGCAGCCTCCTCCGGCGCCACCTGTGCCACGACCTCCACCTTCGCGGCGGCTTCTACCGGCGGTACGGGCTGGGACCTGCGCGGGCCTTCTACTCTTCCTTCGGTATGGGCGACCACTGTCAGGGCGCCGACTAAAAACGCAACAACTAAAGTTTTCTTCATCATCGTATTCCTTTATTTTATGACCGTAAGGAGTTCCACCTCAAAGATCAGCGCTGCATAAGGGGGAATCACATTACCGGCCCCCTGTGATCCATAAGCCAGTACCGAAGGGATATAAAAACGATAGGTACTGCCTTCGTTCATCAATTGTATACCCTCGGTCCAGCCGGGTATCACCCCGTTAAGAATGAATTCCGTTGGTTCTTCCCGTTCATAAGAACTGTCAAACACCGTCCCATCCATGAGACTCCCCTTATAGTTGACCCGTACCCGGTCGCTTGCAACCGGTGTCAGGCCGCTTCCCTGGGTAATGACCTCGTACTGAAGCCCGCTGGGGGTGATGCTGATCCCCGCTTTCTTGCTGTTTTCCGCCAGAAACTGGGTTTCCTGTTCCTGGTATCCTTCGTTCCTTTTGGTGATAGCTGCCTGATAGGTAGTTTGTACCGTTTCCAGGGCATCATCAGTGGAAATCTTGAGTTCCCGCCCTTCAATAGATGCGGCAAGGCCTTGGGAGAGGGCTTCATAATTAAAGTGGAATCCCATATCCTTCAAGTCAAGGCCGAGGATCACCCCAAAGGCATAACTGGTATCCTCATCAAGGGTATCAGACGAAGGGGCCGCCACAGAGCCGCTCGGCCCGCCGCCCTTACAGCCCCCTATCGCCAGGGCTGCCATAAAGAGAATACCCGCACCGAGGAGAGTCCGGTAACGGATAATAAAAGGCTTTTTTATCATGTATCCTTTCCATAATAATAAAAATTCCGGGATGTATCTGCCCGGATGATCCATTGAAACACAGGGTACCCCGTATCATAGGTCATGAATAAGCATACCCCTAATGTTCCTACGCGGCAAGAGTCTTGCCAGGGGTTCCTCAATAAAGTATGCTCACCCTATGAAAGTCTGGATAAAGCTCTTAATCGGTTCTGTCTTGGGGGTGGTCCTGGGGGGCGTGTTGCCTTCCGATAATCAAACCATTATGGCCGTCCTGGTCTGGCTTCAGGAACCGGCCATTGGGATTGGCCGGTATGCGATGGTGCCGATCCTGGTGTTCTCCCTCAGCGTCGCGGTGTATGAACTGCGCCAGGATGATTTCTTTTGGCGCCTCTTATTCCGCTGGTTTCTGGTGATGCTGGGGACTACCCTCCTGGTCATAAGCTCCGGGATTCTCGTTACCCTGCTCTTCCCCCCTGCCCGGATTCCCATTTTAATCGAAGAACAGGTTGCAGCGGTTTCCCTGGGGGGGGTGGATAATATAACCGCCTTGTTCCCCTCCAACATGTTCGCGGTGTTGGTAAGCGATGGGGTATATGTGCTGCCCCTCTGCGTGTTTGCCTTCTTTTTTGGGATCGGCCTTTCGTATGATCGCAGTTACACCAAACCGATCATTGCCCTGGTGGATTCCCTTTCCCGTATTTTTTACCACATCGGGGTCTTCTTTTCCGAGATCCTGGGATTTGTGATCATCACCCTCAGCGCATACTGGGCCATCCGCTATCATACGATTATCCGGGGAGATGCGTTCCGGGATCTTATCCTGCTCCTGGGGATATTCAGTGCGGTTTTAGGGCTTATCGTCTTGCCTTTACTGCTCTATTTTCTCGGTCCCAAGACTCATCCCTGGGCAATAGTATACGGTTCCCTGGGTCCCGCCCTGGCCGGATTCTTCTCCGGGGATATAAACTTTACCTTTCCGGTCCTGCTGCGGCATGTCAAGGAAAGTCTGGGGGTCCGTCGGCGAGTCAACGCGGTTACCCTCCCCTTGTTTGCCATCTTCGGCAGGGCCGGCAGCGCCATGGTGGCGGCCATGGCCTTTATTGTGATTATCAAATCCTATTCGAGTCTGGAAATTACCATGGCGGATATTGTTGCCATAGGGATGAGGGCCTGCATCATTTCGTTCCTCCTGGTCCGCCATCCCGGAGACGCCGCCTATACGGCCCTGGCGGTTCTCTGTCTGCATTATGGCCGTGGTTTTGAAGCGGGTTATCTCATACTCAAACCCATCGCCTTCTATCTTATTGCCGTGGGCGCCTTTCTGGACGTGATGATCGCTTCCTTGGCTACTTACGCTCTTGCCAAAATAACCGGATTCCAAGAAACCAAAAGCATCAGACATTTTATATAGGGGCTTCAAAAGGCCGGGAATGGCAGAAAAGTGACATTACTGCGAAAACACCCATGGTGAGGCGAAAATTCCCAGGACGTCCACGCTTGCCGCTACGCGGCTTCGGTCAAGTGGACGTCCTGGGAATTTTCACCTCACCATGGGTGCGTTTATTGCGTAAGGGACTTTTCTGTTATTGCCGGTATTTGAAGCTTGAAGAGGGAAGAGCGGAACGGTTTGGACCGTTACGGTCAAATTGAAGTTAACACCTGTACCCCTCTTAAAATGTACCGCCACCACCCCATCCAGTGCTTCCCGCCTTCAAGCCTCAAACCGCAACAATGACAGAAAAGTCCCGACGGGTTACCGTGTACTTTTCTGCCATTTTCGGCCTCTTGAAGGGTCTAAATCTTCAATACTTATGAAGTAAATTATTGTTATGTATTATATTTCATATAATTATAGATTTATATGGTCATATTTTATAAAAATGTATGTTTTTATATACATAATAAAGTAAATTATCTTAATTTTGAGATGAAAAATGGTTTTGATTTTACTATTCATAATGTATATTCTGTCTACTATTATTGTGGTCTTTCGGAGCAAAAAATTAGCGCTTTGGATTTGAACTGGCGAATGGGGCACGTATTTTTTAGAGATTGATTGTGGCCAGCAAAGGGCTTATCCTCGTCTTTAAAAAATGTGAGAAATACAAAAAATGTATTGACAAGAATTTTCTTTTTAGTTATTTTTATATAATACCTATGATTAATAGGAATTAACCGTATCGAGGAGTTTTACATGAAGATGCACGTGCTTAATTGTGGCTTGATTTGGGGTATTGTCCTCCTGGCAGCGCCCCTGGTGTATGGGA
>JAITNP010000063.1 GCA_031290455.1 Treponema sp.
GGCTTCCCATTTGGCAATCAAGCCAGCTTCTTCAAACACCTTCTCAAGGGTTAATGCGGTGTCGCTCATTTTTAATGCCTCCTGTAATATCCCGGAGTTAGCCCGGGCTATGGCGTCAAGATACGCCCCTATCTGCGCTGCTTTCCCCAGCCGGTCAATCTCCCTGGTGATCCGGCTTATTCGCTCTACGTCCAATTCATTGTCCAGCTCTTTGAGCCAGATGTTTTCTTCCCCTGATAGCCGCCGATTGTCGATGATCTGTATCGGGATGATGTCTCCAGTAACAGTATAAATCCCGCTGCTTCTTTCTTCAACCGTATACCGATGCAAGCCATCGTCCCTATGTCCGGCCCTGTATGCCGGAATGGAGTCCCTCGGCTCGTATTTAGAGCGGCACCACGCCGAATACGATCTTGAATGGGAAAGTGAGGAAAGACGGCGTAAAGAACGGGAACGAAGGAAAAAATAAAATACGTTCCTGCGCTTTGCTTGCCTTTTTGAACAAAGAGGGCGGCTGGGATAAGGTCAAAAACCTGCTCATCGAAGCAATTGATACCGACGAAGTAGAAATATACATGAACATTGTCAATCTGCGTGAGGTTTACTATGACCGGCTCCGTCTTGACGACAGTGGAAAGCTTGATGAATTCCTTGCCTGGGCTTTCCCCAATAAAAATCGCGGTCGTTTTCCACACCCCTTGCCGTAAGGGTCCGCCGGAAACGGACAGGACCAGCAGGATTCCGGCATTTACATTCGTTCTTTTCATTACAACGCCCCTTGCTCATTTGTTTGCTATCCTTAACGTATGACGATAGAACAAACTATCACAATTCCCTCTGACCGCCGTGTGCATATTGAACTGCCCCGTAACATTCCTGCCGGAGTGGCAAAATTTGAACTTATCATTACGCCGCTCGGTGACACCGCGGATGGCGCTTATATCACGGACACCCGCGTACCACCATGCGTTTCACGAGGGTGAGTATATCAGACCGGCAGTCAGTTCACGCTCATCAATAAACTGATGTCCGCAATCCTTGCATTGATAATTTTGTTTCCCATTGCGTTTTTTCCCATTTTTCTTTATACTCATATTATGACAATGGGGGCAGTAGAGTTGTATGGTTATAGTCATTTTTCTATACTATCTCTTTTTGCCCTTTTTGTCATCTACTAGCCCAGTATACTTTCTGGATCACCTCCGCTATACCATAAAATTGTTTTTTGTTACATTAATACCCAGGGCTTTTCAGAGACAGACGGGGAATTCCGATAATGTAAGTATCATATACAGGAGAGATCGATATGGCGGCAATTCGTGAACGGCTGTTGATCCTGGGAGCAGGGGTAATGCAGGGACCTGCCATCAACATCGCCAAAACTTTGGGCCTCGAAACAGTGGTAGTGGATGCGGACCCCCAGGCGCCCTGTGTTTCCCTGGCGGACCGCTTTGAACAGGTTGATTTGAAAGACAAGGCCGGGGTCGTGGCCCTGGGCCAGGAACTGAAGGCGGCAGGGGGACTCGCCGGCATCATGACCGCAGGGACCGATTTCTCCGCCACCGTGGCCTGGGCCGCGGAAAAACTGGGGCTTCCGGGTATTCCTTACGAGGCAAGTCTCAACGCCTCGGATAAGGAACGGATGCGGCAATGCTTCAAGGCTGCAGGGGTTCCTTCCCCGGAATTCGTCGTACTCACCGGCGACAAGGACCTGAACGTGCCGCTTCCATATCCCGTGGTGGTGAAGCCTGTGGACAACATGGGGGCCAGGGGCTGCCGCCGGGTGGATACCCCGGAAGCGCTGCCCGCCGCGGTTTCCGATGCCCTGAGCTTCTCCCGGTCAGGCAGGGTCATTGTGGAAGCCTACATGGAGGGGCCTGAATTCTCGGTGGATGCCATCGTGTATAAGGGGGAGCTTATCATGTGCGGCCTTGGGGATCGGCACATCTTTTTCCCCCCTTATTTTATTGAAATGGGCCATACCATGCCCACGAATGTGGATGCCGGCACTGTTGCGGCGCTCCTTGAAACCTTTATCCAGGGGATCAGGGCCTTGGGGCTTGCCGATCCTACTGCCGTGGGAGCGGCCAAGGGGGATATCAAGCTCACCCCCAGAGGTCCCATGATAGGGGAGATTGCGGCCCGGCTTTCCGGGGGCTACATGTCGGGGTGGACCTACCCCTATTCCTCTGGGGTGGAACCCACCAGGGGCGCCATCCTCGTTGCCCTGGGGACCCCTCCCGAAGGGCTGGAACCCACCCGCTTCTGGACCAGTGCCGAGCGGGCCTTTATCTCCATACCGGGGAAGGTCCGTTCCATTCAGGGCATTGAACGCGCCAAGGCCCAGGTGAAGGACCTCTTCCTCCGCATTGAACCGGGAGCCCAGGTCCAATTCCCCGAAAACAACGTTACCAAGTGCGGCAACGTCATCAGCGCAGCCCCCTCACGGGAACAGGCTGTGGACGCGGCAGAACAGGCGGCCCGTTCGGTCCTGATACGCCTCGAAGCCCCGAATGATGCAACCGAGAAATTCCTCTCGCGGTCTGACTACCCTCCAGACGCCTTTACCCTTCCGGCAAAACTCCGGGCGCTCCTCTCCAGGTTCCCGGAACCGGAAGCCTCAGATGATCTACAGGCAGGGGTGGTGGAGGTGGCGATCCTTTCCTTCCCGGAATTGACCGGTTCCGGGCTTAAGGATTATATGGGCAGGACCGTGGAAGAAAGCCTTGAGGCGGTCCGCCTGGTTACAGGCCATGCCCTTCCCTATCGGGAAGTTCCCTGTGGGGAAGCGTCCGATGCCCGGAACGCCGGCACCCTGGGCCGCCGCTTCTGGACTGCCCTGATTCGGGGAGGCTATCAGGGCGCCGCTTATATAGTAGATAGGTTTGTGCAAAAACGTGAGGACTGAGGTAAGTCGTTTTTATGGTATGATATATCTTTATCTGTTCTTCTTGTGGGTTACCCCTCTGGTCTTTGCCGAAACCGCAGGTCAGAGCGCCGGAAAGAACCTTTCCCTGGAGGAAGCCCTCAAGGGCATGGACGCCTTCCGGGCAGATGCCAATGCGGAATTCCAGTGGGACCCCTTCTTCCAGTCAGGGATATTTTCCGCTTCAGGACATTCGGTCGTATTCCATGCAGGAACTCCGGGGGAACCGGGCATTGCCATAATTGACGGCAAAGAAATACTCAATATCCCTTCACCGTATATTGAAAAGGGCATCCTCATGTTCCCTGAAGCCTTTCTCACGTCGGTTAAGCAGGTCTTAATCCCCCGTATGCAGGAGGACTATGCTCCCTTCCGTATTGCCGCGATTATTGTGGACCCCGGCCACGGCGGTAAAGATACAGGGGCCATCGGAACCCACAGGATCAACGGGAAGACCCTCAGAGTGGTCGAAAAGGACATTACCCTCAAGGTTTCACAGGGTCTCCATACCCGGCTGGTCCAGGGCTTCCCGGATAAACGGGTTATACTCACCCGGAAGGATGATACCTATCCCTCCCTGGAGAACCGGGTAGCCAACGCCAATTCCGTTCCCCTCAAGGATAATGAGGCCATCATCTTCGTTTCCATCCATGCTAATGCTTCGTTCAATAAAACCGCCCGGGGGTATGAGATCTGGTACCTCAGCCCGGAAATCCGCAGAACCGTCATAGATACGAATAAATACGATGAGCCTGAGGATGTTATGGCCATACATAACGCCATGCTGGAAGAGGAGTTTACCACTGAAAGCATCATCATTGCCCGGTCCATCCTGAAGCGGTTTGATGAAACCATCGGCAAGTCCATTCCCTCACGGGGGATCAAGCCGGAGGAATGGTTCGTGGTACGGAACACCCGGATGCCCGCGGTTCTGGTGGAGCTGGGGTTTGTTACCAATGAAGCGGATGCCCTGTTCATGACCGATGATGAGTACTTGAAGAATTTCTCCGAAGCGTTGTATAAAGGTATAAAGGATTTTATTACCCTATTTGAACAGACCGGAGGATTCATTGCTATCGAATGAAGGCCGCATGAGGGGCCTCGTACAGCCCGCCCGGAGGGGCTTTCGGTGGGGCATTGTCCGCCGTTTTTTATATCTCCTGGTCCTGGGCGCCCTGGCCTTGACTGATTTCAGACATTCAGGGCTGGTCCGGCGGACCTTTGTGTTTTATGCCCGCGCCGGTGGGGCGACGGTGGTGGAAGAGCGGATGCTTAAGCTTGCAGAGCCGCCTTCCCTGGAGTCTGAAATACGGCACTATGTGGAAGAGGTCTTGTTAGGGCCGATTTCACCGGATTCGGCGCCTCTGTTCCCCGGGGAAACCAGGCTCCGGTCCCTGTTGTTCCGGGACGGGGTCCTTTATGTGGACCTGTCGGAACCGGCGGCCTTGCCCCTGCTGGACGAATCCCCCCGGGGAATGGATGTTTTCTCGAATGTCTATACCCTGAATGAAGGAATTCGGCGGAATTTTGCCACGGTAAAGGAGGTCAGATTTTTTATTACTGGTCGTGAAATTTTTCACGAAAATTTTTCTGAGATATTTGTCAGTAAAATTTGAGAAAATACGATAAAAGCGGTTGACAAACTAAATATATTTCGTATACTTTCTTATTAGCTAGTTTTTAGGATTATTGTGAATTCGAAAGGAGCTGTGAATGAAACGAATCTTCATTCTTGTCGCCATTACATTATTGGTAATGGGCTCGTTGTTTGCTGAGGAAAAGATACTCATCGATTTCTCTAAACTGACGGCCGATATCATGTCTAATGATAATGACGAGCCTACTCAGAATCGTGCGACCTTTATGGATTTTTCCAATAGTAGGGCCGCACGCAATTTCACCGAAGACCAAAAATCGACGATGAAAACCTCTCTTGCTATAACCAACTGGGATGTGGTGCTTTCGTCCTCTTCACGGAATGTGACGACCAAGGGCTTGAGTTATACCAAAGAAGCCCCCTCCAGTCAGTGGGAAAAAGTCATGGGTGTCCGGGTTCATTTCCCGGTGGAATCCTTTAATTCCTCGGCTATTATTAAGCCGCCCTTTGATATTCCTGCCTTTGAACCTCCGGCGGAAATTGATGACGACGGAGTCATTGCGGAACCCGAGGAAGATGCTTCCAATGGAATCACCGGTCCGAGCCGCTTTGAAGGTCCTGCTGATGAGGAAACCGGGAAACCGGTTGGTGGTTATGGGGTCATAAAGAACGTCGGGACGATTAAATCCATCGCGGTAAACGTCTATGGCCTCAATTTCCCCCACGGGCTTTCTGTTATCCTCCTTGATGATCAGGGAAAGGAACGCCGCATATTCATGGGGTATCTCAACTATGATGGTTGGGGAGAACTCCGCTGGGATAATCCCGCGTATGTCTCTGAGGTTCGGAACCGTGAGTTACGGATCTACCCCATCTATCCTGATTCAACTCCCTTTGTGAAGTTCGGTGGTTTCATTATTCACCGGAACGCTGAACATAAGGGTGGCGATTTCATTGGGTATTTTAAAGATGTCAAGGTCATTTATGATCAGGCAGTCCTTGAGACTGACCGGGACATCCAGGATGAATCCCTCTGGAATATCGTCAAAGATCGGGAAACCACCCGGAAGACCAATGAAATGGAGCAGTTTGGCTTTAACCAGGTTCAGCGGTATCTGGATGGTGCACGTCAGGCTACTGAACGGGACTTTACCCCCACACCGGCTTCTGAAGGTGGCGAGGAATAAACTGGCTACGTACCCCGTAGGGTAAACGAAAAGCTGTCTGAATAATCCATTGGTGATGTTCAGACAGCTTTTTTTTATATTTTTATCAATAAGGTCGTGAGGATGAGTAATATCAATTTGCCTGATCAGAATACCCTCCGAAACCGCTATGAACAGTACGCTTCGGTGAGGGCTTTTATCGTTAAGGATATAGAGACCCGTATCGAGAAGACGGTGGCGGTCCTTGCCTCTCGTCCGACCGTTAAAGGCAGGGTGAAGAATTTTGGGAGCTATTATAAAAAATACATCAAGCTCCTTAATCATCATGCCGCTGGATCCAACCCCCCGCTTATTACCGATTTAATCGGCATCCGGATCGTATGCCCTTTCTTTGATGATCTAACCACGGTTGAAGGGTTGATTAAAAAAGTTTTTGAGGTTATTGAAGTTGAACGAAAAGGTTCAAGCCATTCCTTTAAAGAATTTGGGTATGAATCGACCCATTTGCTGATCTGTATCCCCGAGGACATGACCGAAAAGCGGGGCCCCTGCGGATGTGAGGTCGCTGAAATTCAGATTCGTACCATACTGCAGGATGCCTGGGCGGAGGTGGAACATGAACTGGTGTATAAGGCTGAATTTACCCCCTTTGATGAACCCATGAAGCGTAAACTGGCGGCAATTAATGCCAGCCTTTCCCTGGCGGACACTATTTTTCAGGAGATCCGGACCTATCAGCGGCAGCTTAATGCAGAACTGGGGAAACGGCGGGATTCCTTTTTCAAGAAGATAGAAGAATCCACTGATGCCCTCCTGTTTACCGATGATACACCGGAAAACGCCCCCCCGGAACTCCCAGCGGTTTCAGCCCGTAAATCCATTGACGACCTGCTGCTTAATGCCCTATACGCCCATAACCGGGGTCAATTTAATGAGGCCATCGCTTTTTATACCTATATTCTGGCAATGGATCCGGATAATACCATCAAATCCCTTATCTATAAACACCGGGGTATGGCTCATTTTGCCCGGTCCCACTATGAAACGGCCATTGATGATTTTACCCAATCCCTTGAACTGGACCCCAAATCCTATAAGGCGTTCTATTATCGAGGGGTGGTCCAGGCGGTACTGCAGCGCTTCACCCAAGCCATTGATGATTTTACCAGCTCCCTGGACATCAACCCCTATCAAGCCTTCTGCCGGTATCGCCGGGGATTGATCTATTACCATATTGATGATTATCCCCAGGCCCTGGCGGACTGCGAAGCGGCGCTGGCATTGGACCCCAATGCTGAACCGGCCCGGAAATTCAAGGCCCTGCTCCTCGATAAGCTGAAAATGTAGTGCGCTGTTTTTGGTGGTGAGTCTTCGTGGTAAATTTTTCGTGTTTTATCAAGCATTTGCCATTGACAGAAAATAACAAATTAAGTATAATAGAAACACTTTATTGAAGCAATAGTCAACGATGCAATTCGATCAAATAAAAATAAAATGGTAGCGTACAAGTTTAAGGAGTTATGTATGAAGTTTTTTAACAATCTGTCTATTGGCGCGAAATTCTTGTGCAGTTCCCTGCTTATCGTCGGGGTTCTGACAATTATTTGTTGGCAGAGCATCAACGCGATAGAAAACTGCCACCATGCGTGCGGTATGCTTATAGGCGGAGCCGTTACGACAAAGTCGCTGGCCCAGAGCGCACAAACCTCGTTTTACGCGCTTACCGAAACCGCGAACCAGTCCCTGCTCTACGCCCGTCTCGGTGATTCTGCGAAAAGCACCGAACTCATGCGAAAATTTAACGTGGACGCCCAGGCGCTTACCGCTTCGCTTGATACGGTGCTGCGGGCGCTTAACGCGGACCCCCAAGTGGATAAATCCATCATCAGTCCCCTCGTAGCCAAGGCGGATAGCGCAAAGTCCTCGCTGAATAACGAGTATGTGCCGCTCATTGGCGCGGTTGCTGGCACTCAGGAGGGTGCTGCGGATTTCACGCGGTCGGTGGCTCTTTCTGAAAAAATCGCAGGGGATATTGACGTGGTATTTCAGGGCATTGCCACAGCCGGCGATGATGTTTATCACGGCTATGTTAATTTTTTGCTCGGAACCATCGTGAAGCTGAGAATATTTGTCATTATCGCCATCCTGTTTTCGATTATCCTCGTGCTTTTTCTGTCATTTATCATTAAAAAGCCTTTCGAAAAAATGACGGATACCCTGGGAGCAATCGCCGCGAAATGGGATATGACAAAACAGTTTGACAGCAGTAGTAAGGATGAAATCGGTAAATTAGCCCTGTTTTTTAATCTTACCTTTGAAAAGATGAAAGAGCTTCTTCTTGTCATAAAGCAGATGTCCATATCCCTGACTGATACCGGCGCGGATCTTACGGCAAACACACATCAAACCGCCTCGTCAATTAACGAAATCACCGCCTCTATTCAGAGTATGAAAGAACAGGTGATTACCCAGGCATCGGAGGTAAATCAAACCGGCGTTGCTATGGAACGGATTATGTCCCAGGTTGCTAAACTCAATGAGCATATCGTGGTACAGTCGGAAAGCGTGAATCAATCTTCGGCGGCGATAGAAGAAATGCTCGCTAACATTCATGCAGTGGCTGAAACCTTATCCAGGAACGCGGCAAATGTCGGTACCCTGTCGGAAGCCTCCGAAGCGGGCAAGCAGGATCTGCAAACCGTTTCCGCAGATATTCAGGAAATCGCCCATGAGTCCGAGGGGCTTTTGGAGATCAACGCGGTGATACAGAACATCGCAAGTCAGACTAATCTATTGTCTATGAACGCCGCTATTGAAGCCGCCCACGCGGGAGAAGTGGGTAGGGGCTTTGCGGTAGTAGCCGACGAAATCAGAAAGCTGGCGGAAAATTCCAGCGAACAATCCAAAACCATCAGCAGCATACTACAGAAGATCAAGATTTCCATAGATACGATCACCAAATCCACCGGCGTAATGACTAAGGGTTTCGAGACAATTGAGGCAGGAGTAAAAACGGTATCCAATCAGGAAGCGTCCATCCGTACCGCAATGGAAGAGCAGGAAAACGGAAGCCGCAGTATTCTTGAAGAGATAACCAAGCTCAAAAATATCACCGGGCTGGTAAAGAGTTCTTCCGCCGGGATCGCTGCCGAAGGACAAGCGGTAAAACGTCAGAGCACGGATCTTGAGCGAATAACCGATGAAATTCAAAACGGTATGAACGAAATGTCAGTGGGCGCCGAATTGATTGTTGTTGCGGTAAACCAGGTCAACGATATAAGCGGGGCCAACAAGCGAAACATCGATACGCTGAGTGCGGAAATCGCAAAATTCAAGGTGGAATAAGGTATGATGAAAGATACGACTTCGATCAAACGCCGATTTCGTATCTTGTCGGAGATGTTCTTTATCATCATCCTCGCAGGCGGAATGACGCCGCCTGGATATAGCGTTTTCTTACAACATCACATCAAAGAGGCGAGTGTCTCCCGCATTGCCCATTCCGCTCGCGGTTCGCGGTGTGCGGCTTTACGCAGGTTTTTGATCATATCGTCAAACAAGGTGTTCTGTTCGCCTAATATTAGCTTCACCGCTTCCTACCCCAGCCGGCGTCCAGTTCCTGTCCAGCTCTTCATCAATGAGCTGGCAAAGCCGGGATACGAGGAAAGGGTAGCTGAGTACTCGTGGATTTCCCGTGCGACCGCCGCGATGTCCATGCCTGCGGGGTGGCCGGCCTCATGCATGGTGGGGATGTCGTCTGAAGGACATGGCCACCTTGAAGTTCACCGCACTGTTCCATGGGAAGTTGTACATCGTGCCTTCGGTAATGGCGGGCGTATAGGCGCCAGACTTTATCATCTGAGCTTGATGTTCTTGATATCATAGATCCCGGCCCAAATTACGTGGTGAACGGTACAGTCCTTCCCGCCTTGTCGTCATTTATCTCTGAGCATACCCAGAAAATTGATCTAGGCATGGTAGTTGGTTGACTTGTCCGCCTCATCGATCATGAGAACGATTTTTTTGCCTTCATAGCGGCTGGTGATATGCTCTGCCGCCCCCGGTTGATGGTGAAGTAGTCGCCCCGGTCGATCATCACCGTGATTTGCGCCAGCCGACTGCGGAGATCGACCATGTAGTGCTTTTCCGGCATACACAGGCCGGTTGTGTTAAAGCATCTCTACATCCTGAACCTCCGGTTCCAGCATAGCAACTGCTATTCCGAATTATAGTTTTTTTCCTTGACCGCTCTCCGTAATGGGGTTATAATAAGAAAATATAACGATAAGTGAATTTTTAGAGGCGCCTTATGGTGTTCTATGAGGATGTAAGGGGAGAATTGTGGCATGAAGACGGTTTTGGTCGTTGATGACTCACAGATTATGAGAAATATCATAAAAAATATGGTTCTAACTTTGAAAATGCCCTGTCAATTTGTGGAAGCCGCTAATGGGGAGGATGCCTTGCGGCAAATGCAAGCCAAGGAAATCGACCTTGTATTTCTTGATTGGAATATGCCCAAGGTATCGGGCATTGAATTTCTTAAAATGGTCCGGAGCATAGACAAATATAAAACACTGCCCATTATCATGGTTACCAGTGAAGCGGCTCGGTATAGTGTCATCGAAGCACTGAAAAACGGCGCTACCGATTATATTACGAAACCGGTAGATCAGTGGACTTTTCAGGAAAAAATAGCCAAACTAGGGATATAACAACGTATGGAAAAATATATTCAACCTTTTGTAGATGTGTGCATCAATGTGTTTAAGGAATTGATCAGATGCGATATCATTGCCGGGCGTCCGTTCTTTATCCATAAGCATGATGCTTTACATCAAGATACCCCTGCTGACTGGGATATTTCCGGGGTTATCGGCCTTACCGGCGAAGCCCAAGGTGCGGTGGTACTATCCATGAAAAAGGATCTTGCGTTAAAGCTCACCGATATGCTCACCGGTTCGGAACATACCGACATGGATGATGATGTGATAGACGCCATCGGAGAACTCATCAATATCATCGCCGGCAATGTCAAACGGGAATTTGAAAGCACCTTCCGGCTCGTCATCTCCCTTCCCACCATCATAACCGGGAAAGGACATACGATTCAATGGTCGGGGGATCTTGCAAGGATTCTCTGTATTCCCTTCAATCTGCATGAGGGCAATGTCTTCTGCCTTTTAGTGGCACTAGCAGCCGCTACTCCCCCGGTGAGTATTGGTTAACACAAATCTGCACAAACAGCATTTAACCGTGCAAGAATTGCAGTGCGATCCAGTGGCTTTATAATAAAATTTTTTGCCCCTGCAAGAATAGCTTTTTTAACGAGGTCTTCTTTGCCAATAGCGGTAACCATGACCACTTTGGCATTTTTATCAAAGGCTATAATTTTTTCAAGGGCAGTAATACCATCCATCTTAGGCATCGTAATGTCCATGGTTACCAGATCAATATTAGGACTTAATTCCTGATACAACTCCAGCGCTTCACCACCATTATTCGCTATTCCGACGACTTCATACCCTGCACTGGCCAATATTTGGTTGAGCTGTTTGGTGATAAAGATAGAATCATCCACTATCAGGACCTTTATTGGACTCCCATCCTTTTTTGTTCTCTCCACAATGTTCTTCATCCACAATTCCTCCATAGATGATGATCTCAATATATACCGAATATACCCGGTAAAGTCTTATCCGCTGAGGATATCCGCAATGGTTTCTATTGCCCCTTTGAATTCGGTCATCAGTACCTTATCTGAAATAGCGGTGAGGAGTTCCTTGGTTTTCCGGTCAAAGGGCTTTTGCTCCAGCGACGTCAGGATCCGATCGATAGTTTCAATATCTTCCTGTTCCAGGGCTTCCTTGAGTTGGACAAGCTGGGGAAGGTAGGCAGATAAGGCATCCTGGGGCTCCTCGGGCCTTTGTCCGAGGACTGCTTCCGCTGGTTTTACCGCTGGAACCGCATTGATCCCCAGGGCAAACCAGATTTGTTCTGCTAGTTCCTTGAGGTGCGCATAAAAATCGGGAAGCTGTTTCCTGATGGTAATCATCGTACCCCGCTTCCCCGCTTCCTCCAGGAGACGGGCTTCTTCCGCCAAGGCCGAGGCTCCAATAGTGGCAGAGGCGCTTTTCAGGGCGTGTACCTGGGCGGTGAACAGGGCAAGATCCCCGTGCCGGGGCGGGGCGGCAAAATAGGTAAGCCGTTCCTGGGCGTCTCGCAGGTAGGAAGCCAACACCTTCCGGTACCCTGGTTCCGTGCCGCCGGTCATGAGGATCCCCTGCTGAACATTCACCCCCTTGATGACGATACCGGCGTCTCCCGAAAATACCTCCCGTTGTATCATCCCGCCCGCCTTGAACCGCTTGGCCCGGGGTATCCACTTTTCCATGATCTCATCCAGCTTGGCAATGTCTATGGGTTTTGCCAGGTAATCACTAAAGCCCTTTTCCAGAAACATTTCCCGCATCCCCGATATGGCGTTAGCGGTCAACGCAATGATGGGCAGGTACCGTACATAGTCCCGGTCCAGCGCCCGGATAGCCGCAGTGGCTTCTATGCCGTCCATCTCCGGCATCATGTGATCCATGAACACGATGTCGTAGGGATGTTCCTTGACCCGCTCGATTGCCGCTTTTCCGCCGGTACAGCACTCAATTTGGCTTTTGTATGGGGCCAAAAGCCCTTCCGCTACCATAAGATTGGTACTGATATCGTCCACAATTAAAATACGGGCCTCGGGCGCGGTAAAACGGACCATTATTTTTTTGTTTTCAATCATGAGGCTATAATCTATTTCGCCATTAAGTAACCGGGCAATGGTGAGGGGATGGATCGGCATGGTGATGCTATGCTTATTTGAATAGGTTACGACGTCCCCATCTTCCGCAAGGAGTACCAGGGTGGCCTTCGAAGCCAAGGCTTCCAGGGTTTTCCGGGCATCCTCAAACAGGGAGGAGGGTACCAACACAAACTGATACCGGTTATTCTCTGCAAGGCTCAGAAACTGCACATGGTTTACGGCCAAGGTGCAGCCGACACCGAGGTTTTCCACCGAATAGATAATGGATTCCCCATAGATTTGCCGGTTTTCGTATACCAGGACCTGTTTGGTTTCCGGCTCCTGCACCGAAGCAAAGGGGGTTGGGTCCTGCACTTTTTGCGGCAGGGTTACCGTAAAGGTACTGCCCTGACCGTAATGGCTGGAGACCGCGATGTCTCCTCCCATGAGGCGGCAGAAGTTACGGGCAATGGGCAACCCCAGGCCGGTTCCTTGAACCCCCTGGTTTTTGTGGGTATCGAACCGGGTAAATTCATCAAAGATCCGGTTCATATCCTCCGGTTTTATCCCGATCCCGGTATCGGAAACCGCGAAGATGATGGTGATGGTGTCCCCAGGGGCGGGTCTATTGAGGGGGCTATTGGTGGCTGGTCTATCGAGGCTTCTGATATCCAGGGTGATATATCCTTCCCGGGTGTATTGGACCGCGTTACTGAGCAGATTCAGCAGCACCTGTCTGAGCCGGACCTCATCGCCGATTAACCGGGCCGGTAGCAATCCGTCTATCTTGGTGATGAAGCGGACTGGTTTGTCGATAAGCCGGGTGCGGATAATACTGATACAATCATTTACTAAGGAGGCGAACAGGTATTCCGTGGGAATGATATCCACCTTGCCCGATTCAATCTTGGAAAAATCCAGAATATCATTGATGATGGCCAGGAGATTGGAACCGGCCTGTTTGATACTGGTAATATATTCCATCACCTTGGGACTCGTCGGTTCCCGCAGGGCTAACTCACTGATGCCGATGATGGCGTTCATGGGGGTGCGGATTTCATGGCTCATCTGGGCCAGGAACGAAGACTTGGATTTATTTTCCTCGTCGGATCGCATTTTGGCCACGTTGATCCGGAGTAACACCGCGCAGAGGGCAATTGCCAGGAGGCATCCCAAAATAGACAAAACCGTTGCCGCGTAATACAGGTCCTGATAAAATGTTTGATAAGGGGTAACGACGCCAATGTACCACTCATTAAACATCCGTTTGAAAAACAGGATCACCGGAGTGCCGTCGGTATCTTCGATCCGTTTGGCAGATACCTCTTGTCCGCGCCGCAGGATCTGGGATATTTCCTGGTACGCGCCCCTCAGTTCCTGTACCTGGAGGCCGATGTATTCCTGGTTGGGATGGCTCATCAGGGTCATATTCTGACTGACGATCATCCCGTACCCACCGGGGGTCAAGCGAAAGGACCGGATATATTCATTCAGCCAGGAGATACTCACATCAATCACCAGGATGCCGTACCTATCCCCATCATCGTTGATAATATTTTTGACCGCGGAAATAAGGACATCCCCGGTTTCCCCCTCAGTATAGGGCGCGGTATACACCACGTCCGTGCCACTTCGTACCGCCGTCTGATACCAAGGGCGCTGTTGGGGTTTATACTCACTAGAGGGATTAAAATTGATGCTGTCCATGAATTCCCCCCGGATATATCCGTATATACCGTAAGATTTCATATGATTCTTATGCCGCTGCCGCATCCACCCGGTGGTAGTGGCCAGATAGGCCAACACCACTTCCTGGGATGCTCCCTGGTCAATCATGTCCTGGACAATATGGTAGGCATTCAGTAAGGTAACTTCTGTTTCCGCGAGGGTCGCTTTGATATTCGCCTCGGTACTGAAGAGCAGCTCTGCCGCTTCTCCCTGCAAACGGTCTCGCAGAATACCACTAATAAAATAATAGCCCGCCAATATCATCAACAGAAACGCAATACAGACAAACATGAGGGGCAAATAATTCCCTTTGATTACCGCTTTCAATTCCGCGATATTTTTCATGCTCAAGGCTCAATGATAGTACGATAATACCAATTGATACCACTCTGTATCTCGCGGTCCGACAGGGTAGTTCCTTCGACGCCGATGGTTTTCCCGTCATTCGTCTCCATTACCCCGTCAAATACATTGAATTTCCCGGTCAGCATCTGTTCCCGTGCGGTTTCCATGGCTTCCGCAGTGCCCGGCGCCACTAGTTCCGTTGCCAGGGGGGTCATATCCAGTATCCCTTCGGCGATACCCCCCAGGTAAGGGGTAGTGGTAAAGCTGCCGTCTATTACACTTCGCACCAGGTAGATGTAATACGCTCCCCACTGCCAGATTGCCGAGGTCAGGACCGCATCGGGGGCCTCACGACCCATATCGGTGTTATATCCTACCCCCCAGATACCGGCCTTTTGCGCCTCAATTTGCGGGTAGGGACTATCGCAACCTTGACTGATTACATCACAGCCTTCCGCAACCAGCGCACGGGTGGCATTGACTTCCTCCATGGGATCAAACCAGCTATAGGTAACCCGTAGGTATATTTTTGCCCGGGGATTCACCCGCTCAACCCCCAGGGCAAAGGCATTAAGTCCGCTGCCTTCTTCACTGTTATCCTTGCCCATGGCCGCGACATACCCGATCTTGCCAGTCCGGGTTTTCATACCCGCCGCAATACCGCTTAAGTACTTTACCTGATAGAGCCGGCCAAAATAATTGGTAAAGTTAGTATCATTGGACTTATACCCCGAGGCATGGGCAAACACGACATGAGGGAACTCCCCGGCCAATTTTTCGCAGATATCCATGTACCCCCAACTGGTCGCGATGATGATATCCGCCCCTGCGGCAATACACTCCCGCATGGCGTTTTCGATCCCCGCCGGATCCGAATCCAATACATTGGTCTTACGGAGGATCTGATCGTCCCTGAGCGCAAGGGCCTCCTGCATCTCCAGGATTCCCAGTTCATGGGCATAGGTATATCCTCCCGATGTTTCGGTCTGGGGATCCGTGATATGGATAACCCCGATCATCAGGCGTTCTTTACCCAGGGGTTCACCATGACGCCATGAGGCGCTTGCATCGTGTTTACCCTTCCCGCAGCCTATCAGAACGATTATGAGGCCGATTACGATGAAGAATGTCCGCAACCATCCTATCTTTATCATATACATCATGTAACTTATACAATAGAGTATACAAAGGGACGTACTTGGTGTCAATAGGGTCTGCTTCAATTCGGGATATGAAAAGTACGGCCCTGGAAAAACTCAATGTAACCCCGGTCAGTGAAAAGGAACCGGTACGCTATGTGAGCTGGATTCAGCCATCACGGCAACCTGCGCCAAGGCTGAAGCATTACAAGGACGAAGCAATCAATGATATGGTGCGTATACTGCGGTATATACTCAGATCAATCGTGGCAGCCGCTACTCGCTCACATTCATCGGTCGAAACCGGTACCCTTCCCTTTCCGCCGTTACCATCCCCACCCCAGGATAGGTCAGGTGCATACCCCCTATGGGCACCCCGTTCCCCGCAACATATTCCAGAATCCGCGTGCGTACGGCCGCGGCGGCGCTGGGGTCCGTATCATAGGTTACCGATACCTGGGGAACCGGAAACTGTATGCCCTGGGCATGCATCAGGTCGCCCCAGATAAGAAGCTTTTTCCCCTGGGATGCTACCAGGTACAGGGTGTGTCCTGGGGTGTGCCCAAAGGCCGCAATGGCGGTGATTCCTGGCAGCAGTTCCCCGGAAGCCCCCAGGTCACCGGGCAGGAAGGTATGGACCCGGGAACCGTAGGGAGCAAGGGCCGCCACCGCAGCCTGATTAACATTGGTCTTTGTCCAATAATCCCGTTCCTGTTGGGCAAGATACACCTGCGCCTTGGGAAACAGGGCCGTTCCGTTCTTCTGGAGCCCCCCGATATGGTCGCCATGCATGTGGGTAAGCAGCACGACGTCAATTTGATCCGCCTTTATCCCCAGGGTTCCCATGCTTTCAAAAAGCGTGCTTCCGAACCCTGTATCCACCAGGATGATACGGTCCGGGGTACGGATAAGAAAGGTATTCGTCTCGGATTGATAGGTTCCATCCGGTACATACCTCTTGAGCTGGGCATCATCGGCGCCCAAAAGGATGGAACTTCGTCCCTGTCCCCGATTCTCCACCAGCATATATACGTCAAACCCGCCGACTTTATGGGCAAAAACCATATCATCCGCCGCAAAAGCGGTAACCGCCATGGTACCGAATAACACACCGCACATCATGCCGAATTTCATAAAAACCTCCTTAATATCCAATATACCAAAAAAAGGTATGTGTCAATTCTCACAGAACCTCTTGACCTGCTGAAACCCCACCAGTTACACTAATACATTGTAAACCGCATTGCTAAGGAGTTATCCTATGAAAAATTTCAGAATATGCGTATAAACAAACATCTCAAGTGGGCCTTAGTCCTTTCTGGCGGCGGGGCCAAAGGGTTAACCCATGTGGGGGTTTTAAATGCCCTTTCCGCAATGGGAGTACCGGAACCTTCCCTCATCGTGGGAACTTCCATGGGGGCCATTGTCGGCGGGCTTTACGCCTGCGGCATGAGGCTATCGGAGCTTATCCGTTTTACCCTTGAGGAATTTGATATCTCCGCCTACCTGGACAGCTTTGTATTCAAGCTGAACGGACCGGTGGGGAAGGTTTTTCAGACCGGCCAGATCTTGGGAAGCCTCGCTACCAAGCCGGGGATAGATTCAGGGCAACAGCTCCTGAAGCTTTTCGAAACGTTTACCGAGGGTAAGACCTTTGGGGAAACCAAGATACCCTTCCGCTGTAATGCGGTGGATCTCCTTACCGGTGATGAAGTGGTGTTCGGCATCAATGCCGATACCGGTTCGGTTGCCCAGGCCATGCGGGCTTCCATGTCTTTTCCAGGGGTCTTTGAGCCTTTTATCGAAGGGGAGCGGCGCCTTGCCGACGGGGGACTTGCCGACAATATGCCCGTGGCTATTGCCCGAAACGAAGGGTTTAAGCGGGTCCTGGCGGTGGATGTGGGAGCCTTTCACCGGATCTCTGTATCGGAACTCAAAAACGGTTCCCAGGTGGTGTTTCGTTCCCTGGAAGCGGCGCTGTATCTGATGCGCCAGAAGAGAGCATCCAAGGCGGACCTTACCCTGCATGCGGGAAGCGGGGTCTCCGCCTTTGACTTCACCCATAAGCAGGAACTCATTGCCCTGGGGGAACGGGCGGTGCGGGAGAGTGAAGAAGCAGTACGGGCTTTCTTCTCAGCCGGTCTTATCGCCGACATCAGGGCCGCCATTACCCAAAGCCGATACCGGGAATGCGGTATATATTCGGAGGATACCAGTGCAGAGACTCCTTAAAAGCATTGAGTCTCTGATTAGTTCCTACGGATCCTATGGGCTGGTGAATCATTCCGGGGGCGCAAATCTTCCCAGCCGGGAGAGCATTGCAAGCATACTCCATGGCCTGGATGAACTCATCTTTCCCGGGTTCCGGGAAAATGAGGAACTGGATCACAATAATCTGCAATTGATTACCGCGGAAAAGACCTACCGCATCGCTCGGGAACTGGTGCAGGAGGTGGAGAAAAGCGTTGCCTTTTCTTTTAGAAAGAGCGCCGGAGATTTTTCCTGCGGCAATGAGGGCTGCCATGCGGTGGCGGAACTCATTGTGGACGACTTCTTTGACGAGATAGCGAAAATTAGGGGTGCCTTTGCCCTGGATATGAAGGCCGCCTTTAGGGGAGATCCGGCGGCGAAAAGCTTTGAGGAAGTGATCCTTTCCTATCCTGGTTTTCAGGCCATTACCGTACACCGGTTAGCCCATTTCTTTTGGACCCGGCAGGTGCCCCTCATCCCCCGGATGATGAGCGAGCTGGTCCATGGCCGCACCGGCATCGACATCCACCCCGGGGCCACCATCGGGGAATCCTTCTTCATCGACCATGGTACCGGGGTGGTTATTGGAGAAACCACGGTGATAGGCAAAAACGTGAAGCTCTACCAGGGGGTTACCTTGGGGGCGCTTTCGGTCACCAAAGAGGAAGCTGACAAGAAACGGCATCCCACCATCGAAGATGATGTAACCATCTACGCCGGGGCCACCATATTAGGGGGCGAAACCGTCATTGGCCGGGGCTGTACCATTGGCGGTAATGTGTGGATCACCGCATCGGTGCCCCCCGAAACCCTGGTCTACACTAAAACCGGCGAACAGGTAATCAAATTTAAAGCAGGAGTACCATGAATACTGGAAAGAAGGCCGCCTTTGTGGCCGTTGTGGGCCGGCCTTCGGTAGGGAAATCTACCCTGGTCAATCTCCTCTGCGGGGCGAAGGTAGCCATTGTGAGCGCCGTGCCCCAGACCACGAGGAACGCCATCAGGGGTATCGTGAACCGGCCCGAGGGTCAGCTTGTCTTTGTGGATACCCCGGGAAGACATGTTTCAGAGAAGAAACTCAACAAGAAACTCATGGAAGTATCCGACCGGTCCATGGAGGATGCGGATATCCTGCTCTATGTGCTGGATGCTTCCCGTGCTCCCGGGGAGGAAGAGACGGCCATTGCCACACGGCTTGCCCCTTGTGTGGATAAGAGCGTGGCGGTGGTGAATAAGATGGACGTCCCTGGCGCGGATTATGAACAGGCTCGGACATTCCTGGAGAGCCGGCTTCCGGGCTTACACGAATCCCGATGTTTCAAAGCATCGGCCCTGAAAAAGGAGGGGGCCGAAGCGGTTTTAGGCTGCCTCTTCGAAATGGCCTGCGAAGGGGACCCCTTGTACCCTGAAGAATACTACACCGACCAGACCCTCCCTTTCCGGATTGCCGAAATTATCCGGGAAAAGGCCATTAACCGCCTGCGCGAGGAACTCCCCCATTCCCTCTATGTGGATGTGGCGGATGCGGAACTCCGGGATGGGGGAAAACGGCTCTGGGTACGGGCCTTTATTGTTACTGAGCGGGAGTCCCAGAAGGGCATGGTGGTAGGCAAGGGGGGCGAGATGATCAAGGCCATCCGCCAGGCAGCCCAAAAGGATCTGAACCGCATATTAGACTGGAAAGTTGACCTGGATCTCCGAGTCAAGACCTCCCATGATTGGCGCCATAACGACACAATCCTGCGCCGCTTAATTGTTACTTGAGAAACGCCGGAATCAGGACAATCAGACCTTGCAGCTCTCTCGTGTTCCAAACCCAATTTTTAACCGATTAGAGCCTTGCCTTGGCATCCTATCTATCCATTATGATAATTTTTCGCAGACGCTGATTCTCTTTTGCTTTCTATATCCTAAGAATTTAGCATATCAAGTGATTACCCGTCCAGCCCCATCCGGTACTTGAACTGTTGAAACATTACCTCATATAATGATGGCATGAAAGACTCGGTTGTCAGTAGGATGGATGCAAATATAGCCGTATTGGGCGCCGGGGCCTGGGGAACGACAGTAGCCAAGGTAATCGCCGAAAAAGGGCATGAAGTAATCCTCTGGTGTCATGATGAAGCCGGCGCCCGGGAGATCAATACCGAACACCGCAATACCCATTACCTGCCGGAGATCCCCTTGCCAGAGCATCTCTGGGCCACCGGAGATATAGCCGAGGCTGCAGAGGGGCGGGAATACCTTATCCTGGCAGTGCCATCCCTGTATTTGCTGGATACGGTAAAACAGATTGTTACGGTCTCTGCTATCCGGGAAGGCAAAACCGCCATTGCGGTGATTACCAAGGGCTTTCTCCCGTCTCCCAAGGGACCCCGGCTTATCCTGGAAACCCTGGAGGATTATCTCCCCGGCTTTTACCATCAGTCCCTGGTGTATATTGCCGGCCCAAGCCATGCGGAGGAGGTATCCCGGGGAAAGATCACCGGCCTTATCTCGGCCAGTGAAAACGCCAAGAATTCCATACGCTTCCGGGATCTGCTTAAAAGCAACCGGCTTTTAGTTTTTTCTTCTTTTGATGTCCGGGGGGTCCAAGTAGCGGCTGCGGTAAAAAACGTCATCGCCATCGCCTTTGGTATGCTGGATGCATTAAAGACCAACTCCCGGGGCACCGAGGATATGTTCGGCGATGGAACCGCATCATTATTGCTTGCCGCAGGACTCAACGAAATTCAAACCCTAGGCCGGGCCATGGGAGCTACCCATGCGGAAACCTTTACCTCAATCTCCGGGGTTGGGGACCTGGATGTAACCTGCCGTTCTGTCTTCGGCAGGAACCGTCGTTTTGGCAGGGAAATTATTGAAAAAGATCTGTTACAATCCTACCGCAACCTGGAGGACCTCATCAGCCGCATCAATGAAATCGGGTATCTTCCTGAAGGGATAGTGGCGGCACAGTATGTTGCGGTTCTCTCTGAAAAATACAAACTCAAGATGCCTATTTCCCACGGAGTTCACCGGATACTCAACCGGGAAACCAGCCCAGGGGAATTCCTTCAGGATTTTCTGGGTGGATTAGCCTAAACGTTACAATTTTAGAAACCTGTGCATTACCGTGTCGCACCAATAAAAAGGCCGGTTTACACCGGCCCTGCCCTTGAGGCATATCGGACGTATAGTGATTTGGGAGGGGAACTATAAATCCGATATCTTGAGTATCGGTATGGTTGGAGTAATTCTTAACCCCTTTAGCACTATATCTATAACGCAACGGTTAAACCGTCCCGCGCTTCCCCCTTCAAACACTGCAATAACAGAAAAGGCGTCAGAAGTGGCGGGAAAAACATCAGGCTCAAAAGCATGATACTTGCTCCCATCTCGTCCCAGAACCTAGCGTGGACGCCGTTTTTCCCGTCATTTCTGACGCCGATTCAGTATATGCAAGGGTATTGATCCATACTTTTATTCGCTCTCGGAAATCGTGATGTCAACGGTGAGGGCTACCTTATAGATCTTCCCCTTTTGCACGGTCAGGGGCCTTGTAACCGAATAATCACTCATCTGGAAAGTAACCGCATGAGTACCTGGTTCAACTGGATGGGGCTGCACGGTATTGACCAGCAGTTCATTATCAAAATAAATGCGGACATCCTCGGGGGCCTCAAAGAGGATAAGGGGTGTGGGATCCTGTAATGCTATGGTAATATTCAAAATTTTGCCCCGTTCTATGAGGAAACGCCGGCTTTCGTTTCGGTAATCATCGGAAAGTACCACCAAATGATGTTCTCCCTCTTTTAAAAGCTGTTCTTCCCCAGGATGCTCGATGACCACATCATCAATCAGGATGATAAAAGGCTTTCCCTGGAGCTGTTCAGGATACCGAAAGGCAATGCGTACCGCCCCCTCGTTACTCAGAATCGGTTTGACATGTAACGTAAAGAACATGGATTCAATCGTTTCACTCAATCCCTTGATAACCGGCATAAGCCTGAACAGGATGGGGAAGGAGGAGGGGGCGATGATATCCGTGGGAACGGAAACATAGGGGGTCGTCTTAAGCCCATGGAACGAACGGAGGGGAATCTGGTAAACCGTCTGGATCTTATTCGGTACCAGCTCGAAGCTGATTTGCCGCCCTTCTATATCAGCAATACCGAAATCCGGTGTGCTGTTCAGGTCCGCATACATGGCGATAGCCAAGCTCCCCCGGTAGGCGAGGTAGGTCTGTGGAACGGTTAGCTCAAGCTCGACTCCTCTGAAAAAGCGGACTTCTTTATCCAAGGAGATGATAGTGGAGCCGACATAGGAAAGTGGTATGGACACCCCCGTGGGATTATCCTGAGAAACTACCAGATTCCCGGTAATAAGGACGCGTACCGATTCTGCCTGTACCAATTCTACTGATATCTGAAGATTCAGGAAAAACAAACAAACCAATAACCCGTATTTGGGTTTCATCACCGGATTCCTTCTTTAAATAGATATTTTCCCGGGTCCTGAGCCTTGCCGTTCTGCCGTAACTCAAAATGCAGATGTGGTCCTGTTGACTGCCCGGTGGATCCCACCCTGCCTATAACACTACCGGATTCTACCCTGCTTCGCAAGACCGTTTCTATTTTTGAGAGGTGGCCATAGAGACTTACCCAGTTTTCCCCATGCCGGAGGATAATATATTTTCCATAAATAGGGTCTTCCCCCAGCTCGGTAACCACCCCATCCTGGACAGCGAACACTTCGGTTCCTGCGGGAGCAGCCAAATCCAGCCCTGCATGGACCCTGAAGACCCCGGTAACCGGGTTTACCCGGGGGCCGAAGGCACTGGTCAGCCTGAAGGTACGCAAGGGATACCGGAACCCGGTATGAAGGAAAAAAGTCCGCTCTGTGGCAGTAAAATCAGCACCGGGGATGAACCGGAAGTTTTCTTTGCCCCCATTCCGGTTCAGGGTTATGATAATACCCGCTTCGGTACTTCTGGTTGATGCGAGGAGTCGTTCCAAATCCGAGTCCGGGGTTTCGGGTATGAAGATTCCCGGTGCAGAGGGAAGCAGTAAGGTGCTGGCGTTTTCCATGGAATCCGGATGGGCAAGCCTATTCAGGGTAACCAGGGCCGCATAGGGAATAGTGCACCGGGCCGCAAGGCCCAGGATGGTATCGCTTTGAAGGGGGGTGTAGGCATAGATAGTGAGGGCCTCGGCAATAGCATCAAGGCTTTCACCGGTCCGTTCCCTGAAAACCCGCTGCCGGGCCACTTGTACATCGGAACTATACTGTTTAAAGGCAATATCCCGGAGATCCAGCACGGAAATAACCGGAAATCCCATCCCGGTAGTTTCCGCGGTTGCCAAAGAGGCCAGGATAAGCACCATACCCAGACTACAGGCCGTTTTTTTCATATTCCAATAAAAAAAGGCAAGGGACATCCCTTGCCTTGCCGTTAGGTAACCGTCCCTTATCCTACCTGTTTAATAGCTTCGGAAGGGCAGGCATCCGCGCAGGTACCGCAATCCTTACACTTGGCAGGATCGATAAAGCGAGCATCGTCCTTTTCGGAGATCGCCTCTTCCGGACATTCGCTATCGCAGCTACCACAATTCACACAATCATCCTTATTAATCGCATACGCCATATAATACCTCTCTCTTAATAATTTATGGTACTAACAGATTACTATAAAGCAAAGTAAATTGCAAGGGGGTTTAAGTATGGGTCACTTTTGGGGGTACTGCTGTCTTAAGGGGATGAAAAAACATAAGGCGTTCACGCTAGGGTTCTGGGATGAGATGGGATTGAGCATCATGTTTCGAGCCAGAACCCGTCGGTCACGTGAACGCCTTATGTTTTTTCATCCCCTTAAGACCCCTTTTCCGCCTATGCATTGGTCCATCCTTGGCTGGGAGGAAGAGGAAAGCAAGTGGTTCGAGAAAGTCTGGTATACGATTGGTCGATAGGGTAACGCCTTCCGGCAAACCCCGTAAATGCAGCCACTCCGTTCCGCTCTTTCCCCGCTACCCCATAAAAAACCGGCAAAGCCTAAGGCGGCATACGCTGAGGAGGCCGAAAATCCCAGAAAGGGCGTTTGACCGAAGCCGCGTAGCGGCAAGCGCGCCCTTTCTGGGATTTTCGGCCTCCTCAGCGTGTTTTCGGAGTAATGGTACTTTTTTGCTATTACCGGTTTGCTGGATGCACGAAGGTTTCCATGGCGTGCGTAAAGGCTTCCCCGGAAGCTTGGATAACTTTTTCGTCCACACAGTAGGCGAAACGGACCCAGCCGGGCTTTCCAAAGCCGCTGCCTGGAACGCCGAGGATGCGGTACTTTTTCAGATGATCCACAAACGCCCCGTCATTGCCGCCGGGAGCCTGGCAGAACAGGTAAAAGGCCCCCTCTGGCTCGGCGTATGGTATGCCCACCTTGTCCAGAACCTGCTTAAAGGCGTCCCGCCGCCGGGCATACACATCCACATCCACCCGTGCGTAGGTAAGTTCCGCCACGATGCGCTGCATCAGGGCCGGGGCGTTCACGAATCCTAAAATCCGGGTGGCATAGATGAGGGCGTTTATCACCCCATCCTTGTGGCTTATGTTTGGGCTTACTGCGATGTACCCAATCCGTTCCCCCGGCAGAGAGAGGCTCTTGGAATAGGAGTTTACCACCAGGGATTCGGGGTACGCGGAGAGGATCGGCGGTACCGTACGGTTGTTGTAGACAATTTCCCGATAGGGTTCATCGGCAATGAGATAGGGCAAGCGGCCAGAACGTTTCCCATGAGCGCTCAGGAGGGCCGCCAGCTCGGCGATGGTCTTGGCGGGATAGATCCGCCCGGTGGGGTTATGGGGGGAGTTGATGAGCACCGCCGCAGTCTTTTCCGATAAGGCCCCCTGGATGGCGGCGAGGTCAAGGTTGAAATCCGGAAGGGTATCAACCTCAATGAGACGCCCCCCATGGTTTCCCACATAGGCCCGGTATTCCATAAAATAGGGCCGGGGAACAATGACCTCATCGTCGGGGTTCAGGATGGTCTTAAACACCACATTAAGCCCCCCTGCGGCGCCCACGGCCATGATGATGTGGGACCCATCAAGGGTAACCTGATGCTCCTTGGAAGCCTTGTGCGCCAAGGCCTCTCGGACTTCGGGAAACCCCGCATTGGGCATGTACCCATGGGACCCCTGCTTGTCTTCCGTGGCAAGTTTTATGAAGACCCGGTGAAACGCCGGGGGCGGCTCTATATCGGGGTTCCCGATGGAAAAATCAAATACCTTATCAGGACCGTACTGTTTTTTAAGCTGATTCCCTTCCTCAAACATCTTACGTATCAAAGATGCTGATCCCAGGGCTTCCCGTATTGCATTGGCTATGGGCATATTCCTACCTCCACCGCTTTAATATATCCCATTACGATGCCAAGGTAAACCTATGCCCTATAGAAGATTCATGGGGTATCTCCGGGTATCTTTTAAATAGAATATTTTTAAGATTTTATGTAAGTAATTTATTTACGAATGAAATATTTTATTTGACTTATGAAGATATTATGAGTATATTTGTCATAAAAGCAGATGAGATTTGAATTAGGGAGGTAAGCTATGATAAACAGGCATACCAGGATTCTTGAAGCCCTTGCCAAAAAGCAGCGTATTGAAGTGGCCGCCCTGGCGGCCATGCTGGATGTTTCTCAAGTAACGGTACGCAAGGATTTGGACCAGCTTGAGGAACGGGGCCTTATACGGAGGGAACATGGGTTCGCGAGTATTGATACGGTGGATGATGTGGGAAAACGATTGGCCTATAATTATCATATCAAGCAGCGGATCGCGGCGGTGGCGGCGAAATCGGTGGAGGAGGGCGAAACGGTCTTGCTTGAGTCCGGTTCCTGCTGCGCCCTATTAGCCGAAGAGCTGGCCAATACAAAACGGAATGTTACTATCGTTACCAACTCGGCGTTTATCGCCAATCATATCCGGCATGCGCCTCACGGCAAGATCGTGCTTTTAGGGGGATACTACCAGGCGGGGTCTCAGGTTACGGTCGGTCCCATCACCTGTAAGTGCGCGGAGGTATTTTTTGCGGATAAGTTCTTTATTGGTGTCGATGGTTTTACGGAGAAATACGGGTTTACCGGAAAGGATCATTTACGTGCCCAAACAGTACGGGAACTGACGAAACAGGCTCGCCATGTACTGGTACTAACCGACTCGGAGAAATTTTCTCACCAGGGGGTGGTAGGATTGTTGGCGGCTGAGGTGGTTTCAATGGTGTACACCGATGACAATATCCCGCCGGAAAAAGAAGCCTTCTTGGTGGAAAAAAACATCACGGTCCACAAGGTTCGGTCAAATGAGGATTAGCGCCGAATAGGGATCCCGAATTCAATTGCGAAGTGCAACGCTCCCTTGACAGCGGCTGATTAGTCGGGGCTGTCAAGGGGTAAACAAAAACAGCAAAACCCTTTAAGATGGTATACCTAAAACCGCATCAAAAAGGAGTAATGCCGTTATGGAACATGATACCCCGAAGGCCGGAAACCGCCCATGGCGGCGCTTGATAGCGTAAGGAGATATGAATGAACACAAAAAAATGGGACATTTTTGAAGAACTGAAAAATGAGGAAGATATACAGGCATTTGTAGAGGCTTCCATAGAAGAAGCGGAAAACGACACCGACCCCAGTCTCCACGCACTGGGGGTTGAGCGCGGGGTATGCTCCAGACTTTTCGTCAGACAGGGAGTGCAACTTATTTTAGAGAGATTTGCATGGGAAACATTTCTCCAAAAATATTATACCGGAGCAATCATCCCATCTGTAACGGCGAGTAGGTTAAGGACATAATTTTATCCGCAAGTAACGCGAAAATAAAAACGATTCTGAATCTTGTGGATAGTATCGTTACAACGGAAAATCTTGACGTGTCGTTGGCCAGCGTCCGCTTCATAATTTTGGAAGTAACCGTGAAGTAGGCGTGTCGGGCTGTACCATCTGGAATGGGAGCCTCCGCTTGACCGAATGTATGAACACTCATTCTTTCGCAAGAGTACCAACACTTGCTGGGTGTAATCAGCCATGCAACGGTATCTGTAATTTTCGATTAATGGAGAGTAACAGGTTTATCTGATCGGTAGTGCTTTTGATGTTCGTATCCCCTGCTTGTTTGAGGTCAAGTACCGCGAACCTGAACCGCTCAATGAGACCATCGAGCGAACCGGCTTCCAGCAAAAGTCCGGGGATATCTACGCGGATTTTCGCGGATTGGAAGCTATAATCCGCGTTAATCAGCGTAAATCCGCGGACTGTCTTCTTCTTGTGCGTAAGGTGAGTCAGTAAATAAATCAGCTCGGGCGGCGTCTACGCGAAGTTATACAACAGTCAGTTTAAAGGGATTGCCATTTAGAACCGTGAGCATTATTGCTATTCATGATTTTCTAGGAATTCATCGGTTATTGTAAAATAGTATTTATACCAAGTTACCTTTTCATGACTGTTTTTTTCTACGCTTATTTCTTTTGTAAGCATAGCGTAAAAAGTATTGCGGTCAATTTTTTTTAACAGTTTATGACTATCCGTATCAATAATCAATATTTTTGCAAGTACAGAATCCGAGCCTGGTCCAACTATGCCATATAAACCTTCAGCGCCGGAGTTCTTTGCAAGGGCATTTCCATAGGCTGAATAAACATCACGGGGAGCTTGAGAGTCCGGTTCCATATAATATTGAATAAAAATATTGTGGGAGGACGTATTTTGATTATAGGAGTAATGAACATCGTAATCTGAATACCACAGTACTGGACAAGCAGTAAAAATAGGTATAACCGTAAGGGCAAGGACAATTAATAGCCATTTCTTATTCATTATATACCTCCATTAAAAAGTATGTCTGTTATGACAAGTTCAAAAACAACATCAAGGTTTTCCAAAGAACCGCCGGTCTTGATAAAGTTGCCTTCGACAGTTAATTCTTTGAGCAATAGACCGCTGTCCATATCATAAAAACAGATTTTCCTGCATACGTCATTGGGATCGCCGGGCATTACAGCCGGTTCGTTATCAGTATGAATCTGAAACTTTTTTACGATTTTGTCATTTTTTTCAAGACAAAGATTTTTATCGTAAACCACACTATTGGGGTCATCGGAAAACTCCAATACCATATAGAGATTATGGGACGAAGCATTACGGTAAAGTATTTGTCCACCATAATGATAGCCCTCCACTACAGGAGAGTAAGCGGTAACAGAAAAAGCGGTAAGACAAATCATCACAAAAAAAACAAGACCTTTCATACTATCACCTCCGGTGATTTTCCTGAAAACTTATTTAACTCAATACATTATTTTTTGCTTTACAAGCATTTTCAACCAGTATATATAATTCTTCTATAAAATCTTCCCCATAAAAAACTTTCTTGCGCCTATCTACCCGACCAACATAGCTTACCATGA
>JAITNP010000123.1 GCA_031290455.1 Treponema sp.
CCTACTATCCCCAAAATCTTCTCGTATAACGCTTTGGTATCCATCTGTCTATTTTATCCCTTTTTCCATTATTTCACAAGAGAGCCGGAAGAGCCCAAATTTTTATACCATTATACAACACCATTAAAAATTATTTTGCCCCCTTGCAACCGCCGTCCCGCCATGGACCTCCCCCGCGCAAGTGGGTTCTTAGTGGCGTGGGATAAAGCTTGTAACCAATGTTATCACCCGCAAAAAAACAAAGGCGGGGTCTGGGGTGCATCCCCTGTCCCTGCCGTCCTTTGCTGGTCAATGCCCCCTTGTCTTTAGGGAGAGGGTCGCCTGGGGCCAGGGGGCTTTCATTTCATTGGCTTCTTGTCCCGCTTTGCGAAGGCGTTTTCAACCACTTCCTCAACCGTCTGCCGTATGTCGGCCATAAGCGCCTGCCGGTTGCAGCCTGGTTCGCCTTCAAGAGAATCGGGATCGACAAATAGCCGGTGGACTTCTATGCCCAGCGCTCCGGCAAGGCGTTCCATGAGGTCAATGGTGGGGAAATTCCGGGAAAGTTCGATCATGGCGATGTGATGAGTAGAAACTCCGGCCTTTTCAGCCAGTTTTTCCTGCGACAGGCCGCATTTCTTGCGGTTTCCCTTCAAATTTTTTACAAAAATCTCTCTAATGCTTGCCATCATCTTCCACTTATTTATGAGGTAATGATATTGGCCTCCCTCTGGTTTGATAATTACGCAATACATAAAATATACTTACTTGACACATAATATTTTTGGCGATAGACTGGAAGAAACTGGTTGTTTTTAGGAAACAATCGGCCTACCCGTCCTTGCGGGCGGTAACGCAACGTCCGGTCCTGTGGAACGGACACATAAAGGAGGCTTCTAGATGAAGAAGCTTTGCAAGAGACCTCTGGTCTCACTCTTGGGGATTATCGCCATCGAGGCGGTAATCATGGTCGGTCTGGGAGGGTGCAACACACTCCAGTCGATTGAAATCAGCAAGGAGCCTGCACGGACGGTGTACGGGCAGGGGCAGGAACTGGACTGGTCGGGACTGGCAGTCACGGCATACTACGACAAGAAGGCCAAGAAAGGCAAAGACGCGGATACGTCTTCCCTACGGATCTCCGGCTACGATAAGGGCCAACCGGGGAAGCAGACGGTGACGGTCACCATGACGGAGAAGAAAAAGCAGCAGAGCGCAACCTTCACGGTGACGGTGGTGCCGGTAATAAAGGTGACTATCGAGCAGCCCGCATCAAAGACGATCTATATGCAGGGAGATGACTTTAACCCGGCGGGGCTTGTCGCCCGTGTTGAGTTCGAGAACGGAGCGGTTCCGGACGAAACGATTAGTCCGGCGCGGCTTAATTACTCTGGATACAGCAAGACCGCTGGAGGTGTTCAAACTATTACCGTGGACTACTATGGCAAAAAGGCAGAGACCTCCTTCGACGTGAAGGTGGCAGCACTCACCGGTATCGCCGTAACAACTCCGCCTAACAAGGCCGTTTATCTTGTGGGGGAAAATCTCGATACAAAAGGCCTCACCGTAACGGGGACGTATGAAGGCGCAGGGAATCGGGCCGAGACCATTACGGCAGGAAACCTTTCGGGATTTGACACGAACAAAGCCGGGAACCAGACCATTACCGTTGACTGCTACGGCAAAGAGGCCACGTTCACTGTTAGGGTGGCGGGTTTGACGAGTCTCGTCGTGACAAATCCGCCGGACAATACCGTGTATTTTACGGGGGAAGACCTGGACATCGCGGGACTTGTGGTGAAGGGGATATGGGAGGATGTGACTGAGAAAATACTGACCATTAAGATCAATGACCTTTCGAGTTATGACAAGAACCGTGCGGGGACGCAGGATGTGTTTGTCACCTATCAGGGCAAGACCACGAAGTTCCCCGTAACATTTGTGGGGATGCAGTCCCTCTCGGTTACCCAGCCGCCCAGCAAACTCAACTACGAGAACGGGGAGCATCTTGATCTTAGCGGTCTTGTAGTTCAGGGGACGAGACAGGGAGCGACTTCGATAGAGATGGTGGATGTTTCGCGCCTGAAAGTATCGGGATACGAAAGGTTCACGGAGGGGAACCAAACGGTCACGGTTACGATTGGGGGCAAGACCTCTACGTTCAGGGTAACGGTGGCGCCTAATCCCTTTGTGGGAACGTGGCACGTAACGTATGATCATAATTCTGTGGTGGTGTCTACAGTGATACTTACCATGACGGAGGATTCATGGTTAGTGACAATTCCACGAGTGGATAGTTCTGGGGAGAAATTCGGCACCGATCACGAATTCAGCGGAACATACACGCGGGACACCGATAGCGGGAAGACTGCGAACCTGGTGCTCAAGAAAGGAAATATGATTTATACGCCAAAAGCTGCCGAGATTCTTTCATCTACTGAAGTGAAACTCTCCGGGGCCGGAGAGTTTCATGAAGCGAAAACGCTCACCAGAGACCGGTGATAGCCTCTTTTTCCGACTTCGGTGCGGGTAGACACGTACCGGGGGCGGTGGACGGCGCAGCCATTCTCCGCCCTTTCCAACTAACGGCGTAGTCGTTCGGCATAATTTATACTATTATTTTCTTCGGTCAAAGCGGAGAATGTCCATACGGCATGGACGCCGCCTGCTACAGCGAATTTTAGGGCAAAATAATTTTTGCGCCGTAGGCACTTGCCGTATGTTTTTATACATTTGTTTCAATATTTTTTCTTTATTTCTTTTGTTCCAATAAATTTTTCACCCAATTTTAGGGCACATTGCATATAACTTCTTTTATGCGCCATTTTTCCGCGTATATCATCCATCCACATCTGTGATTAACACACAATCTTTTGCGTGTTATATCTCATTCCTGTATATAACACGCGGAAAGTTTCATGTTATATCTATATAACGGTATGTAACACGAAAAACTTTATATCACATATCCTCAAGAGGGCTTTGGATATTCAGAACATTGCCACGGGCAACATAGGTATAGCGTTCAGTGGTACGGATAGAGGTATGCCCTAATAATTCCTTGATATAGCGGATGTCAGTCCCTTGCTCAAGAAGATGAGTAGCAAAACTGTTCTGGAGACGATGAATCGAAACAGCTTTGAGGATGCCTGCTTTGGAAGAGGCACGCTCAAAATATGCTGGACAGAACGGATTGACAAATGGGAAGTTACGGGAATACCCGTAAAAAGCCATGAACTGGGATTAAACGCGACGCAATACTCCGAAAGCAAGTTTCTTGTCCGTTCCGATAGCATGACATACCTATCCTTGCGTCCTTTACCAGCACGAATATAGATAACCTTCCGGCTGAGATCGATGTCGCCTTCAAAGCGACTACTTCACTCACCCGCAAACCGGATGAATACGCCAGCATCAGTAACAAAGGATGTTTCAGATTCGCCTCGCCATCAAGCAAACGCTGGATTTCCAGCTTTGAAAGCACCTCCGGCAGATGTTTATCTTCACGAGGCCGATGCTGATCCTGGACAATAGTGCAGCACTTCGCGATAGAAAAATTTGAACGCACTTATCGCCATATTCATGGTTGAAGCCGACCGATCGAGTGTCTTGTCGAGATAAGACAGATACGCCTTGATGTCCTCACTGGTCATAAGCTCAGGCGTTTTCTGCGTTTTTCGGCAAAACGTACGGTTATAGAGAAGATACGTCCGAATTGTCTTGGGACTGTACTTTCGGGCACGCAACTCTCTCTCAAGCTGTTCCTCCCAGCAGAGCGCAAACCCATCTTTTGTCTCAGGCGGGAGCGCAGCCTGCTTCTCATTACATTCCCCCGATAGATCAGAGGGTGGCGGCAACGGCGAAGAATCCCATGGACGGTTGAAAAACCCCCTCAACTAATCGCAGGCATAGAAACCAGGCTTGAAGTTTCAAAACCTTTTCTAATTTCAAGGCGCGGACGGTTCATACAGATCGATGCAATCCTATTATCGGGTATACCCTTCAATACAAATTGCTGTTGATCGGCATCCCAAAATCCTGAATGAGAGACTCTTAGATGGGTGAACAGATCGGGATCATAATCATAAAATGGGATTGTGATTGTTCCCTTACTGTGAAACAAATACCTGGATCCGTATAAAGAATTCGATAAGTCCATATGAGACAAGGAATTAAGTAAAAAATCCATTCACCCAACGGGTGAGGGCTATAAACATACCTACCAAATTGTTATATACTATTTTGGGCAAAAAACAAAAACAATCGGGAATTGAACAAAAACACTGCGCTCCGTTCATCATAACATCATTGAGGAAAAGGCTTGGAAAGTTATACGTGATGTAATGCCTGCAAGATAGTAAAACACTCAGGATATCTAACGGTAAAAGTATGTAAAGACAATCCATGGTTCCTGATGTATCAGCGTCTGAATACCCTGTATCAAACCCTGTAGGCATTGAATCATCTTTTCTTTTCATCTTACGCTACCGGTGTCTTTTCAGTCAAAATCTAAAGATTGGGCTTTTTGCCGTCTCTTTGTAACCATAAAATCACCTTAATCCTTTTATACATGAGTTACTTTCAAAACCAACCGAGCTTTGAAAGCAGCTCTGGTGGGTAAATTGTTCCTGCCAGGTGTAAACCTGAGTAAATTATTCCCGGCATATTGTGCTATAATAACCAAAAGCCTCGGAGAATAAGGGTATTAACCACTTGGCATGATTTTTGCATGAGTATTAATAGAGGAAGTGGATGGGGCGTGTTCCTGTTTTGGGATTTTGTTTGTCTGTCTTTGTATGCATGGGAGTATGGTCTCAGAAAGCACCGGTATCTGTAACCCTAACGCTGGATAAGGCCGTGGAACGGGCGGTGGGGCAGAGTTTGAGTCTGCAAAAAAGCGCTATAGATAGTACCAGTGCTGCTTTTGCCGCAACGCATCTCTGGTCAGAACTCTTTCCCGGTATCAGCGCCGGCGCGGGGGTGAGTTACGGTTCCAACCTGTTCTCCGGGGAGGGGTTCCGGTTTGAGGAGAGCGGCTTGGGGTACAGTCTTTCCCTGGGGGTGACCCTTTCGTTAAACGCGGGACTCCCCGCTTCCATGAAGCTCATCAAACTGGCCTACCAGACCCAACTCCTCACCTATGAGACGAGCCGGCGCCAGCTTGAAATCCAGGTGGCTAAGACCTTTTATGGGTTGATTGCGGAAAAGGCGAATCTTTCCCTCCTGGAGGAGTTGCGTACCCTGGCGGAGAAACAGGTCGAGAAGAACCGGATCGCCTTTGCAAACGGCCTTATCGGGGAGCTCACCCTTTTGCAGAGCCGGCTCAGTGCTGAAACAGCCAAACTCACCCTGAACAAGGCCCGGACCAGTTATGCGACCCTGCTGGGGGAGTTCCTCGAACTGCTGGGGTACACCCAGGATACGGAAGCGGTCCTGGAAGGGGCTATCGAGATCGTCCAGATTGATGTGGACCCGGAGTTGCTTATCAGGGAACACCTGGTTAAACGGCCGGATATCCTCAGTCAGCGGCAGACTATTGAACGCCTGGAGTACGTGCAGAACCAGACCGCCCTTACGGCCCGTGCGCCTTCTTTGAGCCTTTCCGCTCAGTGGCGGGGCGGTTCGGGGAATGGGGGGATACCCAGTGGGTTTACCGATACCCTCACCGGGAGTCTGAACCTGTCCATACCCATTGATCCCTGGATTCCTGGAACTAGTAAAAGTCAGTCGATCAACACCGCACGGGTGAATGTTGACAAGGCCAGGCTGGACCTTAAAGACACCGAAACCGGGGCCATGAACGAGATCCGTTCCCTTGCGGCGAATCTCCGGGATTCCTGGAGTAACATCGAAATATCCCGGCTCAGGGTTACAATAGCCGAGCGGACCTATCAGCTCACGGAACAAGGGTTTCAGAACGGCACGGTGGAGTTTCTCACCCTGGAAGATACGCGGAACAAAATGGCCGAAGCCCGGCAACAGCTTTTAAGCGATGAACTGAATTACAAGACCATGATGCTGGATTTGGCCGCAGCGCTCAATGTTGATTGGAACGATGTGACGGGGAGTATACCATGAACAAGAAGACATCAAAATGGGTAACGCTGCTGCTCTTAAGCATCATTGCGCTCTTCGTGATTTTTATCGGTTTTTCGTGGGGGAAGCGTAATGCAGGGCAGCCTGGGGGATCACCGGTTTCAGGTGGACCGCCGAGTGGAGGGGCAGGTGGACCGTCGAGCGGAGGGGCAGGTGGACCGTCGAGTGGAGGGGAACGGACCGCGTCGAGTGGAAGGAGCGGAGGGACAGCAGCGGCGCAATCCGGCGGAAGCGGATCTGGTTCCCAAACTGGCGGTGGAACCCAGACGAGCGGGGCACAGCGGATGCCGGGAGCCGGTACTGGCGGCCAGGGGCAAAGCCGGAACGCCACCGTAGTCCGGGTAACGCCGGTGGTCCTGGGAACCATTGAGAACAGCGTGGTGATCAACGGGGATGTACTTGCCCGAACCCAGGTGTCCATCTATCCCACCGTGGCGGGAAAATTGACTGAAGCCCGGTTTCAGGTGGGGGATACGGTCAGGAAGGGGGATGTGGTCGCTATGGTTGATCCCTCAAAGCCGGGGGAGGTCTATTCCCGTAGCCCGGTGGTATCCACCATAAGCGGGACGATCCTCGATGCGCCGGTGAACTCCGGCGACACCCTCACGGTCCAAACCCCGGTTTATGTGATAGGGGATATAGCAAGTCTGCTGGTGGAAACCTTTGTACCTGAACGGTTTTCCACTGCTGCCCGGAAGGGGCTTACTGCTGAGGTTTCCCTTGAGGCCCTGCCAGGAACGCTGTTCAACATGGTGGTTGACGAGATAAGCCCGGTCCTTGATCCTGCGAGCCGAACCCTGAAGATCCATCTCCGTTTTACCCGGCAGGACCCCCACATTCGGGCGGGCATGTTTGCCACGGTGAGCCTGGTGACCAACACCCGAAAGGATGTACCGGTTATCCCCCGAGGGGCAGTGATCAACACCTACGGTTCCTGGATCGTCTTTATCGTCAATGAACGTAATATCGCTGCACGGCGGGAGATATTCCTGGGTCTTGAAAACGAGCAGTTCATTGAGGTCATAAGCGGCCTTGAAGTAGGGGATCAAGTTGTTACTGCAGGACAGAATTTCCTTTCCGACGGTGATCCTGTCAGAGTAGTACCATGAACATTCCTGGATATTCGGTCAAAAGGCCGGTGACGATTGTGGTGCTTTACGCACTGGCTATGGGTATAGCCGCAACCCTGGTCCCCAAGATAGCGGTGGATCTCTACCCCTCTACGGCACGGCCGGTTTTATCTATATATACGTCCTTTCCCGGGGCAGGCCCGGCAGACGTGGAACGGAATGTAACGGATCCTCTGGAAAAAGCCCTGGCATCTTCCAAGGGAATGGTGGATATGATCAGTAACTCATCCTTTGAGTCGAGTAATATCAACCTCAACTTCACCTACGGCACGGACATGGACCAGGCCATGACCGACGCGCAAACCCTGGTCAACCGGATTGCCAACTCCCTCCCCGACGGGGCCGGAAGCCCCACGGTGCGGCGTTTCGATATGTCTGCCATGCCCATCATGCGCTTAGTAGTCCGGGGCAACTACCCGCCGGATCAGCTCCGGCTCTTTGCAGAGGATGAGATCCAGGCTGAAATAGAACGGATAGACGGGGTGGCCTCTGCGGATGTTACCGGAGGGACCGTCAGGATCGTCAAGGTGGCGGTATCCCTCAACCGCCTTGCAGCCTTCAACCTCACCCTCAGCGATGTGAGCACAGCCTTGAAAGGGCAGAACATCCTTTCCAGCGGCGGCAGCTTAACCAGGGGGGAACGGGAGTACCAGCTCCTCACCAGACAGGAACTAACCAGTGTGGATCAGATCAAGCGCATCGTGGTCAAGACCGTGAACATCTCCGGCAGCCAGGGGGTGAACCGGTTCCAGGTTGTGCGCCTTGAGGACATCGCCGAGGTGTCTCTGGGGTATAACGAGAATGCTGCACGGGTCTATGTGAACGGCCAGAGCGGGGTCTATATCCAGGTAACCAGCGAGAGTGACAGTAACCAGGTCCAGGTCGCAAGCCGGGTGCGGGAGGCCCTGGTGGGGATCAACGCGGAGCTTCCCCAGGGGCTTACCCTGGAGGTACTGTCGGATAATACCTCCCTCATTAGCGCCACCCTGAACCAGGTCTACTCCAACGCGCTCCAGGGGGCCCTCCTCTCCATGCTGGTTCTGTTCATCTTCCTGCGGAACATCAAGGGAACCCTCATCATCGGCCTCTCCATACCCATATCCATCTTCCTCACCCTCATGTTCATGGCGGTTTTTGGCTTCACCCTGAACCTCCTCACCATGACCGGCCTTATCCTGGGCCTGGGCATGACCGTGGACGCCTCCATTGTCATCCTGGAAAACGTCCACAACTACCGGGAACGGGGGGCAAAAGCGGAAATCGCCGCGGTCCTCGGGAGCCAGGAGATGACCCGGTCCATCATCACCTCCACCACAACGACCCTCTGCGTGTTCATTCCCCTTATCATCTACAAAAACGATCTGGAGATGATGGGCCAGCTCTTCAGCGACCTCATCTTTACGGTGGTGATCTCCCTCATCTGCTCCCTGGTGGTGGCCCTGACCCTGGTGCCGAGTCTCTGCGGCCCCCTCATGCGCCTGGACACCCGGAAGCAGAAGCCCCTGAAGTTCCGCATAATGCGGAAGATCGATGATAGGATGGAACTTTTCTTTCACACCCTGGATAATGGCTACCAAAAGGCCATGGATTACTGCCTGGATCACCGTTTTCTCGTGCTGCTGCTGGTGCTCCTCATCCTGGTCTTTTCCTTCATGCAGTTCAGCGGCATCGGGATGAACCTCTTCATCCGTACCAGAACCGACGATTCGATCACCGTCAATGTGGCCATGCCCCAAGGCTCGACCATTGAGTCCACTGAGGCGATCTTGTGGGATTTGGAAAAACTCATTCAGGAACATATCCAGGGGTATACGAACATCATTCTCACTGCCCGGCGGACCGGGAATACCCAGGGGACCATCCAGATCACCCTGCCGGAACCGAGTAAGCAGATCGATACGCCGAACACGATTATCTCCAAGCTCACCCCCTATACCACCCAGATTCCAGGGGTTCAGGTTAGTTTCCGGGCGGGCCGGTCCATGGGCACCACTTCGGCAGTGGAAATTGCCGTCAGTTCCCGGGATGCGGTGGCCATCATGGAAGTGGCCGAGGAAATACGGGCCATCATGGTCAGGCAGCTCCCGGAAATCGAGAACCCTGAGATAAACCTGAATGAAGGGGCGCCCCAGCTTGAGATTACCATTGACCGGGATCGTGCCGCCAGCCTGGGGGTTTCCCTATCCGCCATTGCCTCGGAAATCAGAACCGCCATGGACGGGTCCACTGCCACCACCATATCCCTGGGGGACCGGCTCGTGGATGTGGATGTGATGCTGCGGGCAGCGGACCAGGAGGGAGTGCCCAATCTGGATGCCATCTTCGTGTTGAGCCGGAACGGGCAGCGGATATCCCTGTCCAATGTCGCACGGATCACCGAGAACCGTGCGCCCAGTTCCATACGCAGAGAAAACCGGGAGCGGGTGGTGCGGATCACCGGGGACCTTGCAGGGGGCATCGCGGTTACAGAAATGCAGCGCCGCCTGGAAGAGACGGTGCAGCAGTACCTGGTCCCACAGGAAGGGGTAACGGTCCGCTACCTGGGGGAGGCCCAGGAGATTCAAGCCTATAACCGGCGTTTCATCTTCATCATTGCCGCAGCGATCTTTCTCGTGTTCGGCCTCATGGCAAGCCAGTTTGAATCCTTCGTGGACCCCCTGATCATCTTCTTCTCAATTCCCCTGCTCTTCATCGGGGTCATCTGGATATACAAGATCGGCAACGAGGCCATGTCGGTGTTCTCCGCCGTGGGGATCGTGGCCCTGGTGGGGGTGGTGGTGAACAACGGCATTGTCCTGGTGGACTACACCAACACCCTCCGGGCACGGGGCCTCCTGGTCCGGGACGCCTGCCTCCAAGCGGGCCGGAACCGCCTGCGGCCTATTCTCATGACGAGCCTTACCACGATCCTGGGGATGTTCCCCATCGCCTTCTTCCCTGGTCCAGGGGCGGACACCATCCAGCCCATTGGCAAGACTTTTGTGGGAGGGCTCACGGTGAGTTCCTTCATGACCCTCTTTGTCACGCCCGTGGTGTACTCAATTCTGAACAGCCGGCACGATAAGAAGCGCCGAATCACCTAATCTTTTCAAATATAAAATGAGCGGGTAAAGTTGCCTCTCTCAAGTTAGACAGTATGGCCCATAATTTAGACCCGATGAACCATATTTCGCATAAA
>JAITNP010000169.1 GCA_031290455.1 Treponema sp.
TCTACGGCGCCCGGAAACAGATCTTCCTCACCTTTGCCCCCTACGTGCTCATCCTCCAATACGGCGCCGATACCTCTGTCATTGCCCTGCTCCTGGCGATCTGCGCAGGTTTCGGGATCGTCTTCAGCCCCCTCACCGGAAAGCTCATCGACCGCCTGGGCTATAAGTTCATCATGGTAACGGATACCCTGCTTTTAATTGTGGTGTGTTTCTTCTACGGCTTTGCCCACCGGCTCTTTCCCCCCCAGGTCGCCTTCATCGTGGTCTGCGTCAACTACGTGCTTGATTCCATCATTTCCCTGGGGAGTATGGCCAGCAACGTCTATGTACAGGCCATAGCCTCATCCCAGCAGGAAATCACCGCCACCCTTTCCACGGGCATTTCAGTGAACCATCTGATCAGCATCTTCATTGCCCTCATGGGTGGGTGGATTTGGAAGGTTACCGGCATTGAGGTGCTTTTTTCGATTTCCGCGTTCCTGGGGATTCTTAATTCAATCTACGCGGCAACCATCAAGATGGAGCCTATATCGAAGCATTAAGCCCCAGATATTCCCGGGCCACGGGATCTCCTGGTTCCAGTTCCAGCACAGTGCGGAAAAACCTGGCGGCCTCGGCGTCATCGCCGTTTTTGAGGGCCAGTACCCCCAGGTTGGAGATGATCTTGACGTTTTCAGGGTCTTCCCAGAGGGCCGTCTCAAGCGCTTTCCGCGCCCCCGCTAAGTCCCCGTGCTCCATCAGGCAGATGGCCAGTTCGTTCCGGGTATCGCTATTGTCTCCCCCCAGTTCTATGGTTCTTTTGAAGGCTGCGACCCCATCTTCCCAGCGGCCCAGCTTCCGCAGTCCCCAGCCCAGGATGAACCAACCGTTCCAGACCTCTGGGTGCCGTTCCAGGAAATCCCGGACCTTGAGCAGTCCCTTTTGTTCCGCTCCCATCCGGATACACTCGTAAGCCTCCCGGAACATGGCGTCATCCAGGCAATGGCTTTCAATTTCATCGAGGATTGCCTCGGCCTGTTCCTGCTTTTCAGGATCATCCGCCACCGGGATATAGGCGGAAAAACATGCTTTTGCCTGGTCAAAGTCCCGGCGTTTCATAAAGAAGAAACCCGCGTTAAAAATGCCGTTGGGAAAGGGCGGGTCCAGGTCAAGCACTTCCTGGTAGGCTTCCCGGGCCGATTCGTAGCCATCCTCAGCTTCCAAGCCTGCCCGCTCCCATGCTTCAGACTGCTCCTCCAGGACCAGGGCCTGGTTGAGGAGTACCACCGGGGACCGGGGAAAAAGCCCTTCCAGGGCCGCCAGAATCTCCAGGGCCAGTTCAAAATCACCGTTTTTAGCTTTCAGGATGGCGGCTTCGGTAAATTCACTGAAAATATCCGGTTTTACCGCACGGACAAAATGCCGGTAATAATCGGCGTCTTGGCCGTCGGGATCATCCGCAACCACCCGGATCATCCCGGAAAGGATCATCTCCCAAGAAAGCTCCTCCATATCCAGGGCCGTCATATTCGGTGCCAGTTCTACCGGAATAGGAATCCCCGGATCAATGGCGAAATCCCCGGCGGCTTCAATCTGCCCCCGTAAGGATTCAGGCACTGATAAGAAAACAATACGACTTGGAGGATGCATGCTGGGGTGCGGTTTCATCCCTACTCACCCTTGGCCGGTTCTCCGGAACCATCGTTGGAGGCAACCTGTGCGGGCATCTGATCCGCCCGATTATCAAACCGGGTTTGTTGGTTGAAATAATCGTTGATCCGTAATTTATATCCCATGGGGATAGGGTCATTAAAAACCATGGCAAAGGCCACCAGATCTGTCCTGCCCTCCACGATTTCAGAACGGACAAAGGTCCCCTTGAGCAGAAACCGTTCCCGGGGTTCTGAAAAGTCAATATACAGACTCACTTCCCGGTCCTCAAGGAACTTTGCCACCCCCAGGACAATAATCTTTGCCCCGGCAAAGGAAATATCCCGGAGGATACAGTGCCGTGGTACTTTCTGCACAAACAAAGCGCTTTCTTTGGACATAATTTTCAGTTTACGCTGATTATCATTGGAAAGCAGGATCCGTTCATCCTTCCGTCTGGCAAAATTAACACTGGTATCCAGAATCCGCCCCAGGATTTCAATGAAATCGTCGGGGGGCCGCTGGGTAAATTGCAGGGTAACCATGACCACATCTTTTGAACTGCTATAGGGGGAATATCCCACCGACCGGGTGGATACAAAAAAGACGACCGGTTCACGATTCTCGATACTCTTAAAACAGAGTCGCAGACTCGCCACATTATTAGCCTCTTGCAGCTTTTGAATCAGTCCCGCTTTTATATTCACCAGTATTTTCGCACTCTGAAAAGAAGATGAATACATCACACAAGGACAGAAATCACCCATGCATTTCACATATATCTGCTTGGCTATGAGACCCATCGCCTGAACGATTTCTTTGGTCAAGATAACCTCGATCTCTAGAAACCGCTCGTAATAACTAGCTATTAGTTGAGTATTTAATACACCCATGGATAAACTATAAAACCCTTTAGGGGTATACGTCAATCGAGAAAAGGTTAATAAGTGTATTTTTTTTCATTTTTATGCCACCAGATTAAAGACCGCCCCGGTTGGCGCTTCAGGAACGGTCATATAGGGTATGGCAACGGCTTTACTCTGCCGGATTTGATGCTCGTATTGTTCGATTAAGGCATCAATACGGTCATCCGAGAGGGGGCCACCCAGACCCATGACCGGTTCTCCCTGTTTCTTGATCTTACTCAACTGTTCGATGAGGACATCAAGGATTTTAAGCTTACTAATCGCAACTCCCCTGACCCCTTCGGGGGCAGGTACCCCCGAAACATGCTCGAAATGGGAATAAATATAGTTTGCAGGAGATACGGGAAAGGCCATTTTATTCCCCGATGTATTGGCATTGTATCCAATACTGAAAAATGTCGGTGTATGTATAGCTCGATGGATCATCTTCTTACCCCTTCTAAAATTTAATATCGGCAAAAATATGCATTTTAAAATGATGGAAAAAGTAAAATGTCGCTTTTCTGTTATAGGCTCTTGTTTACGCGATACCAGTCGGCTACCCGGAGTTCAAGGGGGCGTATGCCGTCTTTCCCGGTATGACGGATCCGGTCGCGTAGATAGGAGAGGATGACCCGCTCTTTTAAGATGGTCCAATTCTGGGGCAGGATGTTCGGGGGCGCAAGGAACGCATCGGGGGGCATGTGACCGAGGAGGCTGGGATAAAACTGGGGAAATATCTGTTCGGTAACGATCCGCATGGCTGAAAATCCATTACCGATGCCAAAGAGGGTTTCGTTTATCCGGTGATTTTTACTGACTTCCAGGAGTAACCGCTGCGTTTCGGCCTGGAAAAACCATTGGGTAAAGGCCAGCGCGGCTTTTTTGGCTTTCCCCTTTTTATATATTCCATAATACACGGTATCTTCCGACAGGGGAATGATATCGTTCTCCGCAATCCAGCGGAAATCAAGATTTGTCTGCTGTTCCTGGTCCAGGGTAAAAAACTCGGCGCTATTCATATAGGTAAAGAGGATCCGTCCGGACATGGCGAGTTTGGCCGGAGGATCATAGAAGTATTTAAAGGCAAAATCATCCTCCGCCTGGATACCGGTATTTGCCTCCGTTATCCAGTCGCTGATATAGGTCATAGCCTGCTCAAGGGCCTCAGCATCCCAGGTTAGCGAAGCAGTTTCCTGGGGAGCGTTTTTTGGTAAAGCAAGTACCTTTAAAAAGGTTCCTTCAAAGAGCGTTTCCTTGAAGAAGGGGGCTTGTTTAACGGGAGTTTCTTGAGCGGAGGCTTCTTGATCAGCGGTTTCCCGAAAGGATGCATTGAAAAGGGTGGCGGTAACGAACAGAAAGGCGTCATTCCAGGCAGGTGAAAAGCCCATCCGGGAGTAAACGCCTTGGTTTCCGGCATTATAGGCTTTTCCCAGGGCTTTTATTGCTTCTAAATTGACGGTAAAGGGATCGGAGAGCAGTTGGCCATTGTTCCGGGCAAACACCAGGGCAGGGATATTGAAGGCCACCGGGAGCAGGTATTGTTTATCCTCAATGTTGCCCAGGCTTAGGAGCCGCGGATAAAAAGAGGCTTTTGATAAGTGTTCCTCTTTGAACAGGATGTCCAAGGACCTGAATAAGGTACGGGTAGAGATGCTTTTGAGCCAGTTGCCAATCACCATATCCGGCTGTTCCTTGGTATCGGTCAGTTTCTGCGCCGGTGATTCAAAGTACCGGGTTTCAACCTTATACTGGTTCTGGCTGGAATTAAAATATGCCACATAGATGGCAAACTCAGGCCGGTCGGTCCAGAGTACGGCGGTCGTGGGTTCAAGGAAATCGCAGGACACGGCCCAGAGGACCGCGCTTATGACGATAGAAAGACAGCCGATCTTAGGGGTGCGCGGCAGTGTCATAAATGGTCCGGTATATACCGGAGATCTGTTCCGCTTCAATACTGGCAAAGGCTACCCGGAGGTAGGCGTCCCCAAAGGCAATGGTACCGATGCCGTGTTTTGCCAGGAGTTCCTGCCGTAAGGTGTTGGCATTGATGCCAATGCAGCGGAAACTCATGAAGTACCCTGAATTAAAGGGAAGGGGCTGAAGGGTCGGGTGTTCCGGGTTCTCCGTGATAAAATGTTTTACCCCCTGATACCGCTGCTGCAACAGGGCATGGTACCCTTCTTTTTCAAAGCGGGTCCGCCCATCTTCCAGGGTTTTCAGCATGAGGTACTGGGCCGGGGTATTGGCGCAGGAAACGGAAGACCGAATCGCCCCCATGAGCTTTTTTACCAAGGCATCGTAATGTTCGGCTTGTAAACCCTTGGAACCCAGGGTGATGAATCCCATCCTGAGACCCCAGACATAATCTTCTTTGGTAGGACCGTCAATCTTAACCGCCAAAATCCGCTCGTGCAGGCCGGAGAAGCGGCTAAACAGGGACTCGGTAATGGTGTCCGCTTCGTAGAAAAGGCCGAAATAGGCGTCGTCACAGAGTACCAGCACGTCGGTTCCGTGCTCGGCGATTTCCTTGATACGGTTGATAAGCACATCCGCTTCAGCCCGAGTGGGGGAATATCCCGAAGGGTTGTTAGGAAAATTGAGGATGATACGGAGGGTCCCGGTTTTTGCCGCTTCCTCCAGGGCCTGGTCGATGGAGGCCATATCGAGACCCGGCCCGGAACCCAAGAAGGGAACCTCCTGTAAGGTTGCACCACGCCGTTCCTGAAAGATGAGTTCGTAGTTATCCCAGCAGGGGCTGCTGGCAATGATGGAGGCCCCTTCATCCAGGAAGAGGTCGGCACTATAGGAGATGCCCGCGGTAATTCCCGGAACCACCACGGGCAGGGACATGGTTTCAGGATTAAGGGAGGGGTTCTTCTGGGCCAGGAGGTCTTTCCACGCCAGGCGGACCTGTTCAATACCGGCGGTCGGGGCATAGGCCACGGTTTCTTCCGGTTTAAGCTTGGGCAGATTATCCGCAATGGCCGATAACAGCAGGGGTTTGCCCTTGCTGTAGGCCATGCCGATGGTGGCGTTTGCCCGGTGGGCCAATTTTTTGGCCTCTGCAGATTGGGCGATAATCCCCTTGGGAAAATAAAGGCGGCGGCCTAATCCTGAAAGAAGCCGTCCGGCAACAGTACCGGCCAGCACGGTGTTGAGTTCATCCGCAAGTCTGTTCATAGGCTTATAATACTACGAAAATGGCGTTTTATGTCAATGAGGGCGCTTGCCGGTATGTACGAGGAGGTTCTGTCTATCCAATCCGTTTCCCCAAGGATTCCGCATGGGGAAGGGAGAGAATAATCTCACTCCAGTTGACCAGCATCCCCTCTTTTTCCATGGCGCGCATGAGGTTTACCAGGGATTTTCCGGTAAAAGGCCCGGTCTTTTTAAGAAAGGCGGCGCTTTTCTTACCGACTAAACCGTTACCCGCGGCCAGGATCTGGGGAAGCGCATCGGGCATCGTGCCACCAAAAAGGGATACCGCTTCGGCGGTTACCGCGATATATGCATACCCCGGCAGACGGAAACCGTCTTCGGTCCAGGCGTCGATAACGTCAACCTGATGCCCCATGGATTCCATGCCCTTTTGCAAGGCGGTCACATAATCGGGGATACCCTTGCTTCGGGCGGGCACACTGACGATTGCTATGCGCACATCATGCCTGTTTAAAAAGTTGGTCAATGGTGGGTTCCTTGACCAGCACCACAGAACACTTGGCGCTTACCATGATCTCCCGATGGGCATGGGAAATGATGTCCCGGGCGTTCCGGTCTTTCTCCCAGCCCCCCAAGAGAATCAGGTCCGCTTTTTTTTCGTCGGCTACTTTAAGAATTTCCGTGTATATCGCCCCCCGGCGAATCTCCCGTTCTATAGGAACTCCCTTGGCGTGGGCTAGTTCCTCCACGAACGCAAGATACCGGGTCCCGTTCGCCTCAAGACTCCGCTCATATTCCCTGCTTTCCTCTTCAATGAAGATCTTACTCATGGTGAGCTGGCGTATGGTCGCGGTATCCACCACATAAACCATCGAAAGGCGACACCGGTAGGCCTTTGCCATAAGGATGGCGTATTTTGCAGCCATAATGGAAGCATCAGTACCGGTGAGCATAACAACAATATTTGAGAATAGTGGTTTTATCATTCCTTGCCGGCCTTCCTTTTCAACAGCTTACTGGTAAAGAAGGCATCCCGCTCCCGCTCTTCCAGCGCCGATTCAATATAGACTTTCGTTTCCTTGGCAGTGGGGATCACCATTTTCTCCAGGGCATTCACCCGCCGCTGGGTCTTGCGGACTTCCCGTGCTAATCGCCAGGTGATAGTTCTTACCGCTGCCAATTCGGTCAGAATTTTCAGCAGCTTAAAGAATTCTAACACAGTTTCATCACATTCTGCAAATGAATTTACCAGGGAAAATTGTAATTCCGCCTCGGGAAGGCGAATCTCAAGGCTGGGAAGGCTCATGCCCGCGGCGATGGTCTTCTTTTCCCGCAGGTCGAATTGATAGCGAATGTTCCGGGTGAGCCGATCCGCCCGTTCCCGGCCCACCACTACCAGCATCCGTTTTAACGCGGGATAGGCCAGGGCCACTTGGGCGTCCATATCCCGTTCCAGGAGCTTGACCTGTTCCACGTGTTGCATGAGTTCCATCACCAGAATTTCCCGTTTCTGTTCCAGCAGATCGTACCCTTCTCTGGCGGTGGAGAGTTGTTCTTTAATCCGAATGAGATTGCTTTTAGTAGGGGCGATGGATTCCCGGGGCATGGGTTATCGTGCCTCCTGCTGTTCAGCCACTATCGGGTCCAGGTACTTTTCGATGAGTTCCTGCTTGATCCGCACCAGTTCATCCCGAGGAATCTCGGAAAGTGCGGTCCACCCCAAGTCCAGGGTGCGGCTTATGTCGCGGTTTTCAAATTCTCCCTGGGTGAGGAAGATCTGCTCAAAACGTTCCCCGAATTTAAGGTACTGTTTATCCCTGTCGGACAGTTCTTCGTCCCCGATGATAGACGCGAGGTTACGGACCTGTTTGACCTTGGAATAGGCGGCGAAGAGCTGGCTGGATACATCCTTGTGGTCATCCCTGGTCATGCCCGGGCCGATGCCGTCCTTCATGAGCCGGGAAAGGCTGGGCAGCCCTGCTACTGGCGGATAGACCCCCCGCTGGGTGAGTTCCCGGTCCAGGACGATCTGGCCTTCGGTGATGTACCCTGAAAGGTCCGGGATGGGATGGCTGATGTCGTCGTTGGGCATGGTGAGGATGGGGATCTGGGTGATGGACCCGGTGGAACCTGCAATCTTTCCTGCCCGCTCATAGAGGGACGCGAGGTCTGAATACAGGTAGCCGGGGTACCCCTTACGGCTGGGGACTTCCCCTCGGATGGAGGAGACCTCCCGGAGGGCCTCGCAGTAGTTGGTCATGTCGGTCATCACCACGAGGACGTGCATGTTCTGCTGGTATGCGAGGTATTCGGCGGCGGTGAGGGCGCACCGGGGGGCCACGAGCCGTTCCAGAGAAGGGGCATCCGCCAGGGAGAGGAAGACCACGACGTTGGCCAGGACTCCGGTCCGCTCAAAGTCATCCAGGAAGAACCGGGCCACGTCGTACTTGACTCCCATGGCGCAGAAGACCACCACAAAGGATTCCGCGGCATTGAGGATCTTCGCCTGCCTGACGATCTGGGCGGCGAGCCGGTTGTGGGGAAGGCCGTTCCCGGAGAAGATCGGGAGCTTCTGCCCCCGGATGAGGGTGTTCATGCCGTCAATGGCGGAAATGCCGGTCTGGATAAAGTCCCGGGGGTAGGTCCGGGCGTAGGGATTGATGGGAAGGCCGTTCACATCCAGGCAGGTGGAGGAAAAGATATCTCCGTACCCGTCAATGGGTTCCCCCAGACCATTAAAGATCCGTCCCAGGAGGCCCGGTCCCACCCGCAGTTCCATGGGCTTTCCCAGAAATTCCACCCGGGAGTCATCGGCGGAAAGCCCGGTATTGTTCCCGAAGATCTGGATGGCGGTCCAGTCCTCGCTCATGTCCACCACCCTGCCCAAACGACGGCCCTCTTCCCGGTCGTAGACCGCCACTACTTCGTTGAAGCCCACATTTTTGCTTCGTGCGGTAATCACCACGGGTCCTTCAATGCGGATCAGTCCCCGATATTCGACACCTCTCATAAAACCTCCCTGGTACGGTAGCTCCGTTCCAGTTCTTCCAGGGAGGCCCGCATCTCCCGCTCAAATTCCCCAAAGGCCGCGGCCACCTCTTCGTTTTTCACCTCGCTTTTAAGCCGGGAAAGCCGTTCCCGGGTGGGCAACACGGTAATCTTGATGAGAGGCGCCCCCAGTTTGATGCAGCGCTCGGCTCGGGCATGGAATTCCATGATGAGTTCCAGGAGCCGTACCTGTTTGACCGGGACACAGTACATGTCTACCTGGTCAAAAGAATTCTGCTGCAAAAATCCGTTCTTGATAATCTCCGCGGTCAGGAGTATGAGCCGTTGATCGTCGGGCAGGGCGTCGGGACCGATGAGCCGGACTATTTCGGCTAGGCGCTGCTCCTTTTTCAGGAGCTCAAGACTCTCCTGGCGGACCATGGCCCAACTGGGGTTTACCCGCTCCCACCAGGGCTTCACCTCTTCGGCATATTCGGAATAGCTGTCTGTCCAGCTTATGGCAGGATAATGCCGGGCATTGGCCAAATCCCGGTCCAAGGCCCAGAAACAGCGGATGAACCGCTTGGTATGCTGGGTTACCGGCTCGGAAAAGTCCCCCCCCGGGGGGGAAACCGCCCCGATAATGCTGACCGATCCTTCGGCGCCGGAAAGGGTCCTGACCCGGCCCGCCCGTTCATAGAATTCCGCAAGCCGGGTGGGAAGATAGGCCGGGAAGCCTTCCTCCGCCGGCATTTCCTCCATGCGGCCCGACAGTTCCCGGAGGGCCTCGGCCCAGCGGCTCGTGGAATCCGCCATGATGGCCACATGGTAGCCCATGTCCCGGTAGAATTCCGCCAGGGTAACCCCGGTATAAATTGAGACTTCCCGGGCGGCCACGGGCATGTTGGAGGTATTGGCAATGAGGATGGTCCGTTCCATGAGGGAACGCCCGGTCCGGGGGTCGGTAAGCCCGGGGAACTCGGTGAGTACATCGGTCATCTCGTTCCCCCGCTCCCCGCACCCAATGTAGATGATCACATCCGCGTCACACCACTTGGCAATGGCGTGCTGAGTCATGGTCTTGCCCGTGCCGAATCCGCCGGGTATGGCCGCAGTGCCTCCCTTGGAGAGGGGGAAAAACACGTCGATGACCCGCTCTCCGGTAACCAGGGGCTGATCCGGGGCAAGCCGTTCCGCGTTTGGCCGGGAAATCCGTAAGGGCCACCATTGGGCAAGGGGGATATCCTCGTCCTTATCGGTCCGGGCCACCACGGCGTCAACCGTATACTCCCCTTTGGGGGCAAGCTCCGTGAGGGTCCCGCCTCGGCTGTTAGGAGGAACCATGATCTTGCAGGTGATGCTTTCGGTTTCCTTCACCGTGCCTAGTACCAGCCCTGGAAGCATGGTAACCGGTTCATGAGCGGCCAGTTTTGCGGCAATGACCGGATCCGGGACAAAGGGCCATAACTTGGCGGAATCCAGCGGTTCCCCCCGGGCGCCGCTTTCCATGAAGGCCCCTCCCTGTTTAAACAGGGATTCCAGCGGCCGCTGTATCCCATCGTAGATGGTGCTGATAAGTCCCGGTCCGAGCCGGGCCGACAAGGGCCGTCCGGTGGAGGTCACAGCAGCACCGACTTTAAGGCCCGTATCATCCTCATAGACCTGGATGACCGCCTCATCCTTTTCGATGCGGACGACTTCCCCGATGATCCGTTTCTCCCCGACTTCCACCACATCGAAGAGGCCCGCCCCGCCAAGGCCGGTGGCGTGGATGATGGGCCCTGATATGCGTATGACCCGGCCTTCAATCATGATCCACTCCATGCTCCCCGTCGTCCAAGGCCTCCGGTCCCAGCAGCGTCACTACCAGTTCCGCCCGGCTATCTTCTAATAAAGCATTCGCCGCCTCGTCAATCGAAGCGGTGATCCGTACTGCCTGAGTATCCACCCTGATTTCAGGGAATTGACCGGCATGGGTGAAATGGGGGTCCGCCGGTTTCAAGGCCCAGGAAGTCTGGATAATCCCGGTACTCGGAGCACGTTCATCAAAAACAGCGGTCAGTATGGTTTCCACCTCGTCATGGCTGAGGCCCCGGAACATCACCTCCGGCAACGCTCCCGGTTTCGCTTCCCCCAAGGCATCGAAACGTTTCAGCAGCTCCACTTTCAGCAGGAAAAGCAGCTTTTCCCGGGGGAGGGTTGAAAAATACCCTTCCATGGTTGCCTTTAAAAGCCCTTCAACCTTTTCCGACCGGGCGCGCCGTTTGTCCAGGGGAAGCCGGGCCATGATCTCCCCCCTGGTCTTTGCGGTACGGTCGGCGTATTTGTGCCGTATGTCGGTAATGGCCGCATCCGCCTTTCTCTGCCACACTTCCGCCTGGGCTTTGACCGTATCATCCGCAGCCTTGAGTATACGGTATGCCTTTTTCCGGGCATCTTCGAGGATCTCCCGGTCCAGCACTTCAGTCGATCGTAGTTCTTCCATCCATAGCCTTCTGTATTATAGCCTTCGGGGATTACACATGGATTCCAATGGCTTCCCGGATGGAATCAACCAGGGTTTGACGACCCGGATGCCTCCCCAGGATACCGGGAATCTCCACCACCAGGGGATAGCGGTCGGACAATTGCCACTGGGTCAAGAGGTCCCCCAGCCAATCGGCGACTTCCTCGGTCAGAATAAGAATCCGACAGTTTTCGGCCCCAGGCATGATGTCCGGTACCACGGCCCCGGCAGTTTCATCCCAGCCCTGGGTAATTCTGAGGAACACCGCCTTGGCTTCCCCGGCATCCTTGGCCGAGGTTCCCTCAATACCAACGAAACGGAAGGCGGTTACCAGTTCGCTATCCCCGATAAAAAAATAATCCACCGATTTCTGCCCTGGACTTCACAGTATCAAGATGAGCAACGCCACCAGGAATCCCCAGAGACATATCCCTTCGGCAAGCCCCGCATAGGGCAGGGCCTTCCCGGAAAGGTCCGCATTTTCACTCATGGCGCCCATGGCGGCAGCCCCTATCTGGGCAACGGCGATTCCCCCGGCGATACAAGAAATTCCTACTGCCAGCGCTGCGGCAAAATACTTCCATACCGCCGAATTACCCCCCGAACCAGCTTCGGAGGAAGCCGCGGTTGCGGCGCCCTGAACTTCCTGAGCAACAAGCACGGTTTGGGAAGCGGCCACAAGTACCAGGGCGAAAACAATGACAAAACGTTTCATGACTTTACTCCTCGGACAGCCTTAGTGTCCCCGGACACCTTCGTGTCCGTCGCAAGCTCCCGGCGAAATCGGAAGGGAACAAATACCACCCCCATTTCCGTGAAAAACTTGCTGAAAAACTCATAATATTGAAGACGTACCACCTGGATGGCAACGATCATTCCCTCAAGCAGTATGATTACGACATTCCCAAAGATCATAATAATGAATGAAAACACCGGTCCCATGACCAGGCTGGACACCATGCCGGAAAGGGTAAACACAATGAAAGAAAGCACCGCGTGGGAAAGGGCAAAGGCCCCCACCCGGAGGAAGCTCACGGTATTGGAAATATAGGTCGAAGCGGTTTCAAGGATTTCCACGAATCCTTCCATAATAAAGACCAGAAGCCCGTGTTCCAGCATCGGCCGCTCCCCGGAAATGATCCGCCATAAGACCGGACCAAAGAAGATACCCAATACCGGCAACATAAGCCCCAGCACATCAAACCACGCGAACCTGCCCCCCCGGAGTACCCTGATGGCCAGAAACAGGGCATACCAGAAAAACACAATCCCCGCCAAGCCGTTTTTTGAGAAAAAGGCTTTTTCATACTTTTTTAAGGTGATCTGATTTATGACATTGACCCAGAGTCCGATGGAATTCAATAATATCCCCACCGCCACGGTGAACCCAAAGAAATAAAAGAGCTTGGCGATATTGCCCTGCTCCGGCATGAGGTAGAGGATCCGTTCCGGTGGCTCCCCGGCCTGCCCGGTGAGGCCCATAAAGAAGCCCAGGACCGCCTGGGTGGGGCCAATTAACAGTTCCTCGTTGGTAAAGACCGCACCATTCAAAAGCCCCATGACCATGGAGGATATGCCCACCGCAACGAGGGGGGTCGAATAGGTCTTGAACCCCGCGAGAACCTTGTAGCGCGGGTTACCCGCGAGTATCCCCAAAAGCAACAGCACGAAACCCTGCCCCACATCCCCAAACATGATACCAAAGAGAATCGTAAAGAACACCGCCACAAAGGGGGTCGGGTCTATGGTACCGTACAGGGGCGCCCCGTAGGAAAACACCACCCCCTCAAACCCCCTGACAAAGACGCCGTGCTGCAGGGAGACCGGAACCTTTTCAGTACCTTCCGTAACCTCTGGAACCTCTTCGGGATTAAAAGTCCTGATTGCCACCCTGCCGCCGGTAACCCCTTCAAGGTCCGTCACGAAGTTGTTGACACTATCCGCAGGAACCCAGCCGGATAAGCAATACACGCTTTTAGTAGCGACCAGTTTTTCCTTGAGTTCCTCGGTAATGGCGGCCATGAGGTAGGAGGCGGTCAAACGCCGGAGTTCCGATCCATAGGCATCGGATAAGCGCTTTTTATGTTCCGCGATGTTCCTCAGTTCCCGTTCCGCATCGGTAAGCCGGCTTTCAAGCCCGGAAATAATCTCTGCAGGAACCCCCTGGTACCCTTCGGGGACGGTGATGGGCACAAAGGACTGTTTCTTGAGTTCCGAATCCAAGGCAAACCGGCCCTTCCGGGAAGCTGCCACCACGATTCGATCCCCTCCATCCCCGGCGGTCCCACTCCCCAAGGGGATGATCACCGCCCGATCCGCGAGGCTTTTCTGTACTTCCCGCTGTTTTGCCCGGTCAAGCCGGCCGATCCGGAGGGTCAAATAGGAGAGCTGATCCAATTCCGAGAAGGGGGCGTTGAGGTTGGCAAAGGCCCGCGCCTCATGGAGGGCTTCTTCAACCTTCTGTTTTTCCTGGGCCTCCTTCATTTCCCCCTCCCGTAATTGGGCTACCGTATCGGCAATCCGAAGAACAAGGGCTTCCCCGGCCTCGGTAGGAAGGCTGCTCGTCTCCAGCGGCTCCTTGGGCAGCTCAATCCCCAGGTATGCGGAAACCCTTTGTATGGTTTCAAGGGTTTCCCGGATGTTTTTAGACAGCCCTTCATCCTTGACATGGGCATCCGGGCCGGTACGCTCCTCGTTGGAAAAGTGCATCATCCCCCGGCGGCCCAGGAATTCGATGACCCCATCCACATCTCGGGCCAGCACGGTCAGTTCTATCCGCTTCATCTTCCGGGGACGCATCATGATTCCATCTCCAACAGGGTAAAAACATCCCGCGAGGACATACCAAAGCCAAGCCCCTCGGCAACGCTGGTCAAGAGGTCCTCTTCAAACTGTTTCAGCTTGATAAAACAGAAACTCGTATCAATGGAAAAGGGCTGCAGGTGAAAAGAGATCCGGGCAAGCCGGTACAAATACTCCGCAGCGGCATTCTGAAAATACCGGGGATCCACCTTCCAGTGTTCATCGGGCTTTTCGGGGTTAAGAAATGCCTCCCGCTTCCAGCCGACCCAATCGGAACGGCTATCCAGGGCCATGGCAAGGGAGGCCAAGGCGTCTGCAGCCATGGTATCCGAGGGCTTCCCCCCTTCGGCACGAGGTTTTTTCCTCCCGATGGACAGGAGCTTCTCCCGTACCACCTCGGCGGACATACTATAATAGGTCCGCAGTCGCAAGGCCCATACCGCGTTTCTTAGGGAAATTTCTTCGGAAAGGATCTTTTCAATAGACACACGGTCCTTCCTGGACAGGGCAAAGAGGGTCTCCCAGAGGGAGGTATAATAATGACGATCCAACTTCATCTGCAACAACATCCGGTCGGCGTTTTTATCGGATTGAATGGGTTCTTTCAGGAGAAACTCAAATTCGGTTCCCCCAATCATGGCGCCCAGATCCGGATAAGCTTCAAATTTGACGGTCCGGAAATGGCCTATATCGGTAAAGCCGGGATTTTTGGTTTCCCCTGAAGCCAGGGCATTAAGCGCGGCTTTGAGGTCCGCATATTCATAGGTCCGAATGAGCCGTACCAGCAGTTCCGGGGGCTTCGAGTAGGAATCAACGATGGTAATGCATTGCTGTACCGCCCGCCCAATAATACGATCCTCCAGGTCAAGCAACAACTCCCGTTCCGGGAGGTTCCGTCCGGTCTGGGGAAACACCAGACGATCCAGTTCGGAAAGCCGGCTTACGCTGCCCAACCCAGAAATCCGCTTGCCAACAAAGGACTTTCCGATGATCCCACAGGCTTTGGCATACACATACGCCCGCTCCCCCATGCCCGGCATACTACGGTTCCCTATTAATCAGCAGGCGGTCAACAAGCTCCCCAAAACGCCCCTGATGGATTACCATGGTGTCAAGACTTTCCCGGTAGGCTTCAAGTTGCCGAGCATAGTCCGCCTTTACCGCGGCGATCACCTTTTCATACTCCTGGTCAAGCTCCGCGACTTCCTGGCCATACTGTTCCTCATAGTGCAGCCGGTTTTGTTGCTCCCCCTCGGCAAGGCGCCGATCCGCCTCTGCCTGGGCATCATGCACCAACCCCGCAGCTTCGGCTTCGACCTGTAATAAGTGCTGCAAAACATTCTGTTCATCCATAAAAAACCTGCTTACCCGTGCTTTTAATCCATGGCTATCAGTATATCCTCGTATTTTCTCATAACCCCCCGGGCTCCCTGGGCATCTTTCTGGGCCACCAGGTCCGTGTAAAACTGAGGATTATCCAACAATTCCATCAACCGCTTCAAGAGACGCAGATGTTTCTCCGAATCTTTCTGAGGCGTCAGAATCATAAACAAGAGGTATACTGGATTTCCATCCAGGGCATCATACTCAATCCCCTGCCTTGAAATGCCCAGCACTCCACGCACCTCCTCAACAGCATTGGTCCTGCCATGAGGAATGGCTATACCCTTCTGAATACCGGTGGACATCTTCGATTCCCGATCCTTCAGGGCCTCAAGAATTTCCTCCCGCGCAGTGGATTTTTCCGCCTGACAAAACTGGTCCACCAATTCCTCAAAGGCTTCTTCCTTATCTTCCGCCTCTAACCCGACCTTAATCAATTCTGGTGGAAATATCTCATACAGGAACATCGCTACCTCCCCCTTACCCTACTATGCATCGCCTATTCAGGCAACCCAGTATCCACGGTTTCAACCGCAGAGGTTTCGGCAGCGGAGGTTTCGGTCTCGGATAACCCGGCATCCGGCGTTTCGGTCTCATTTTCCTGCCACCAATCGCGATTTACATCGGATGAAAGCTGTCGAGCCGCGGCTTCTACGCCGGAACCGCCGGGAGTTCTGTTAAGCAGGGCAAGACTGAGACTAAGGACCAAAAACAAAGCCCCCAAAATCGTCGTGGCCCTGGTCAGCACATTACCTGAACGGGACCCAAAAGCAGAGGCGCTGCCCCCGGCAAAAATCCCCCCCAGGCTGTCTCCTTCTTCATTCTGTACCAGGACCAGAAGAACAAGCAAGATTGCGACAATAATGAAAAAAACCAGCAGTAAAACACTAAATACACCCATCTGAAACTCCACGAATATGTACTATGCTTTAGTATTCTACCGAAGCGGAAAAAGTTATGCAAGCCGGGGGGGTCCGTTCAAAATGCCGGATATCCGCTAGTTCCCCGAAAGAGCGGATTCCAAGCAGGACCGCCGTTATCCCGACCCCGCCCTATTTACTATTTTCGAGCCAGCGTCCTATGGTCCGTTCTACCGGGTCGAACTCCACGCCGATCTTGACCAGCTTCCGGTCCCCGGCGGTATAGGGGATGAGATAACCCCGCTCATCTATCTGAACCAGGGCGTCTTCTGCCGTGCTGTTCGTATCTAGCTTGAACTCAAACACATACACCCTATCCCGGGTTTCTACTACCGCGTCGGCCCGGCCCTTGGCGCTCCGTACCTCTGCCTGCACAAACTGTCCCATGAGCTTAAAGACCAGGTAGAAAATCACCTGATAGTGCCCCTCGGTCTTGTCGTTCAGTTCGTAGGGAATGTCCCCAAAGAGCGCCCGCAGCCGGGTCATAAAGGCGTCCACATCACCGGCTTCCAAATCATCATTGAATCGACCGATAAAAAAGCCTTGGGGGTCCTTGGTAACGGGGATATAGGCGGGCAATAAGGCTTTGAGAAAGCCGTATTCCACCTCCCCATTGGGGAAACCCAGCGTATAGCGCATATACCGCGGATCATACCCCTTGATGGTGAGGTACCCGCTCTGGTACAACAGGGGCGTGGGGTCGCTGCTGCCAACGCGGTAATCGGTAAGCGAGCCGGCATCCAGCGTAATGCCCCTGGAGAAATCCCGCAGGTCAAAGTCCACATCTTTGAGCATCTTGACCAGGAACGCGGGCGTGCCGGTTTGGAACCAGGAGTAGTCAAAATCGGCTTTTGCAAAGGTATTCAATACACTAAAGGGATTGCACATCCCTTCACCGCGGCGGGAGAAATGATACCCGTTGTAGCGCTTTTGCATTTCCGCCAGGGCCTCATCGTAGGTCATCCCGTTCTTTTCCGCCAGGGTGTGGAGTTCCGGCTGGAAACAACCGGTCAACTCCGAGGCGGAAATGCCGCAAAGGTCCGCATACCCGTCTTCCATGCTGATGTCCCGCAGATGATTGAGGTCGCTGAACACCCTCACCTTGGAAAACTTCGTTACCCCGGTCAGCAGCGCAAAGCGGAGATAGGGGTCTGATCGTTTAAGGACCCCATAAAAAGCCCGCAACTCCGCATGGACGTGGTCATGCAGGTGCGGATCGTCCATGGTATCCAGCAGGGGTTTGTCGTACTCGTCAATGAGTACCACGACCCGCTTGCCCGTCTTTTCATACACCCGGCGAATAAGCCAAAGGAACCGGGAAGCAGGGGGTTTCCCCTCAGTATCCCGGCCCCATACCTCTTCAAGGGGCTGTAAATTATCATCAAGTCCTGATTTCAATGCCTCAAGATCGGTATAGTTTACCCCGGTGAGATCGATGTGGAAGACCGGATACGCCGTCCACTCCCGTTCAAGTTCCGCGATGGCCAGGCCCTCAAAGAGTTCCTTTTTCCCCAGGAAGTACGCCTTGAGGGTGGACACCAGCAAGCTCTTCCCAAACCGGCGGGGCCGCCCCAGGAAATAGGGATTGCCCTCGGTGACCAGCCGGTATACGAGGGCGGTCTTGTCCACATACACACAGTCTTCAGTACGGACCTTCTCAAAATCCTGTATGCCGATGGGCATCTTTCTCATGGTTCCACCTCTTACCGTGTATTATAGCATATTTCTGAGCATTGCTGTTAAATTCTTCATGCTGTCTTAGCCATGCAGGAGCAGCAAATTTTCCCGTAGCCAATTCCAAGGCCCGCGCTTCTTCAGGGAGTATCCCATCCTGGTCGGTTCATTGAGTTCAGCTTCGGTTCTGTATGACTTATAATGATCCCAGGACGGCTTGAATTATGGACCGCCCTGGTGTTTTTCTTCCGGGATTAGTGGCAGCGTTAAGGCAGTCGAAGGGCCGCCTTTACCGCACCTGGTAGAGCTGCTTGTCGCCGTGGGCGCCGACCAAACAGCGTTCCACGGGGTTCACCATCAAGTCCATCTCTTCCAGGGGAATGACCCCCAAAAGGGTTTCGTGGCCGGTTGGTAACACCAGTGGCTGGCTCGTGGTAAAGCGGTCTTTCCAGAGGATGTCAACTGCTTCGGCCAGAGTACATTCCTGCGGCACATCGCCGGCCAGGTACACCGAGCTGTCCTTTACTATATTCAGGCCAAGCCGTTGCCGCATGGCTTCGGTGATGACTAGGGGCCCCGCACCAGTATCGACGATGGCATCGACCGTAACCTGCCGCACTTCCACTTCTTTGATGATACCCCGCCGGGCGTTTCCCGCATCCCATGCGTTTACCAGCGTAATTTTTTCTTTTACTTCACCCATAACGTTCTTCCTTGCTGTAGTATACAACATTCCGCCCTGCGGTTTCAAGCGGATGTTGACGCCTAAGCTATTGCGGCATTGCCGTATAGCTGAATTTTGCCGTTGCAAAGGGCCGCATTCCGGTATGGGTCTCTTCATCTTCAACCATGATGTTCCGTGAAAGGCTGGAGGATGAAAGCGGTACCGCTGGCGAAGAATCCGCGGCAAAGCGGCTACTGTATGCGGCGGCAAGGATGTACTCCTCTCCAAAGGGCGCGGTTATTCTGTAACGGGTGTTGTCGGGAATCCGGCGCGTCTCTCCTGCTCTGATGAAGTTGTTGTCCTTTGCGGAACGGGGATACAGGGTCTGCACGTCCCCCTTCACGTTGATGTGGGTTATCTTGAAATAACAGTCCCGTTCTGCATAAACACGAAGAGTCATATATTCACCACCATAGTAAATACCGTCAAGATCATCAGCCACTACGGTAAAACCAAAGGCGTTGTTCTTACTGTTATAGGAGTCGATGGCAGACTGTTTTTCGTCAAATTCCGCTGGGGTAATCAGTACGTCATCTTTCGGGGGATACAGGGACAGTCCCCGTTTATGCAATTCTTCCAGGGGAATAACAAAACGGCTTGAACCTAAGATCCGGTTGTCCACCGCGGAAACGAGGCGGAGCGTTACCTGGGTGTCCTGGCCCAGGGGAGCAAAATCACCTTCCACAACGCCCTGTATCAAGACGGATGAGGAAGAAACCGGTTTGTGTGCGGCCTGTGGGGTATCCATCTCAACGAAAATGTCCCTGGCGAGGTTTGCCGGTGATACTGCGTACTCGTTGCTCACACTATCAGCGGCAACCTCATATTTGTTCTGCTGCTGTGACGCGCTGTAGGTGATGCTCCTTTTGAGGTAGTCTGAGAGGCTGGTGACCGTTCCAGTACCGTTGAGGCTGATTCTGCCTATACCGATGGTTATATGGGTCGTGATATTCTGGCCCAAGCCGTTCACCGCCTTGTCGATTTTAGTTTCGAGGCTCTCCGGTTCTTCGCTGAGTAACGCAGTTAAGCGTTCATCCTTACGGACCGTAAGGGTGCGTATGGTGGAACGCGCCTTTTCAACATCCGTAGCGTAGGCCGATATGCGGTACTCATTGCCTATCCGCGTTATGCGCCCGTAGATGATGGTCTGTACACCGAATTGCTGTCCAATAGACCGGGCGGACTCATCGCTTACCTCTCCTGACATCTGATAGTTCATTTCCGCCTGTATCTTTTCGAGGTTCTGCCGGTCAACCATGACAAACGTGCCGGATGTATCAAAATGATTCCACAGTTCCTCAACCATGTACGCGGATAATTTCTCCGTATCAGCCTCAAAACCGGTTATTGCCACGTGGGAAGCAGCGGGCAGCCTGCCCATAAAGTACGTTGCAATGTCCGCTATGGCTTGATCAAACGTAATGCTGTTTGAGACAGCGCTGTTCTCTGCTCCTGGGGAACTGGTCGCGCAGGTTGAGAAAGCCAGACCAATAAGACACAAGGTTGCCAGAAATACCATCTTTTTCATAAAAGCTCCTTTTGTTTAGAAAAACAGCAACTCACCTTGCACACAAGAAGAAAACAGTCCGTTGATTTACGCGGATTAACGCTTCCAATCCGTGAAAATCCGCGTTAATCGGTGGACCTTTTTCTTCATTTTTTGTAATCATGCGTAACATGAGTTACTATATTTTGGCGATTGTATCAAGTCCTTGCGTAACATGAGTTAATAAGTAGCTTGTAGCCTACCTGGAGAATAATGTAGCACATCATTTGAATGATAGCAAGCCTTTTGAAAGAATTTTCAAAATATTTTTAAAAAAAATTCACTGGCCCCTTGCCGATTTCAGTTATATTCAGTATGCTGTAATAAAAAAAATGCAAGTTTTTTTTTGCATTTGAGGCATTTACTTTTCACTGCTGTTCAAAACCGGATTAGCAACTTGACAGCGGCGGCATTGTATACTATCCTTTCTCTATGATTACCACCTATACAGTAAATACCGATGAACTAACCTCCTCATTCGTCTCTCTGCTTAAAACCTCATATCCGGGCCGGAAGGTGGAAATACTGGTGCAAGAGGTGGAAGACAAGACCGCGTATCTGCTCGGGCAGGAGGCGAACCGGGAACGGCTTTTGCGGGTGGTGGAAGACATAAAAGCCGGAAAAAACCTCGTATCCGTGCCGTTTCCATGAATATCACCTATTCGAAATAACCTCCTTCTTTAGCGGCTATTCCAAAACGCTCCGGTCGCTGATCTTGTCGAAGCGAATCGGTGATTTATGCAGCCATGCAGGAGCAGCAAATTTTCCCGCAGCCAATTCCAGGGCCCGCGCTTCTTCAGGGACTATCCCGTCCTGGTCTTCGATACATTCCAGGGATAAGGCGCGGCAAAACCCCTCGGCCAGGGCAGCTTCCGCTTCCCCGTATGAAACAACCCGGCCTAAGAGCGCGTTGAGACTCGTTACCCGTTCCTGTACATCCCGTATATGTTTATCCTTCACTTTCTCTGAAGGAACC
>JAITNP010000187.1 GCA_031290455.1 Treponema sp.
CAGGAGAGCAAGAACCTGGAACTGGTAACCCAGGAGATCGCCAATGGCATGAACGAGATGGCTGCCGGCGCCGACCAGATAAACGTGGCGGTAAACCGCGTCAATGAGATAAGCGGGAGCAACAAGGAAAACATCGACATACTGGTAAAAGAGGTGGCGAAGTTCAAGGTTGAGTAGCTTAAAAGGTGCGCAGGTATTAATCATGAAGAGTATATCGTGAAAAGTATATATTGCATAGTATTCAGGAGATGATGGTAAACGAGGTATAGTATGAAAAAAAGTGTTATCCTTGCTTTCCTGGTTTTGTTGTGTTTAGCGACGCTGGAGGCAAAGGAACGTACCTTAAGAGTGGGGCTTGGTCTTGAAGCGAATATGAATACCGGTGAGGGGTATGCCTTGGGCCGTTCCTTCAGCCTCGATTTTCAGTTTTTAAAATACATAGTCAATGGAGTTACCTTAACCATCAGCGACGATTTTAAGATCTTTACCGTCATAGAACCGGCAATTTTCGGACGCTGGTATTTTTTGAATCTCGGCTTAAAGGAGGGCGGATTTTTTGTACAGGGTGATCTGGGGGCAAGTCTTGTGGTGGAAGCCTCTGAGACCACGCCCCATATCCTGGGGGGCCTTACCACAGGATTCCGGTATCCCTTCCTTGGGGGGGATTACTATGTGGAACCCTTTGTCAAGGGCGGGTATCCCTTTCTCTGGGGGGCTGGAGCCCGGTTTGGATGCCGGTTTTAGGGTATAGGGGGAATATGAACGTCCTGGGCAATTCTTGCCAGACCATAATCCTGATGAGTATACTCCTCGCAGGCTGTGCGAATCCCCTCTTCAAAGCTGATGAGGATGATGGTACTTTCGTGCGATTGACCGCAATAGCGATTACTGGGTTGCCGAAAAAGACCCTGTATGCCCGAGGAGAGGTCCTGGATATAACCGGCCTTGAGGTAACCGGAACCTATACCGATGAGTCTGAAAAGCTGGAATCCATAACCCTATCAGATATCAGTGGATATGATCCTGATACCCGAGGAGAACAAACCGTAACCCTTAGGGTGAATGGAAAAAAGGCGGAGTTTGTTATCTTCGTAGCGCTGCTCTTCGAAACTAAAACACTGACCTTCAGTGTCAAGGAGCCGATACTCATCACCTGGCCTATCCCTGGTGCAGTATGGAAGGCATATATAGAGGAGCAGGAAGTTCTGGTTGAGCCATCGGCGATGGGTATCTACTACTACGCGCCGGATACGCCGGGAACGTACCAGCTTAGGGTAGCAGTGCAGATAGATGACCGGACCTATTCCCGGTATTATGATCTGACCGTTATACCATAGGGAAGTCATTATATGCTGAAGACCTTGGCCGAAGCCGATAACCAGATTAAGCGCGATGCTCGAAGATTCCCCCGCTATGGGGCACTGTTTTTCTTGGGGGTATTGCTTTCGGTGGTTACCTTCTCCCTGGAGGCGCAATCCGATGGCAGCACGAATGAACCGGCCCCTATGGATGAGTCTCCTGGGCTGGATGAGTCAACTTCCATCCTCATGATTACCCATGAAGGGGATGAAGAACCAGATGATTCGGCAATTCGCCGTGGTATTGACTATGTTGCCGAGGCCGTGGAAAAGGCGTTTTCCCAGATCGGTATAAAAACCATAGGGATCCTGGTGGTGGATGATAGTACCGGGGGAATTCCCTCTAAACGGGTTCAGGAAGCATGCCGTGAGGCAGGGGTCCGCTGGGGGATTACGGTATATACCCGGTTCCAGGAAGCGCAGCTTTCCTGGCGTATCAGCATCTACGATGGGAAGGAAGGGTTTGACCGGGCTACCGATAACTTTTCGATATCCTGGTATATCGGCATTACCGCTTCAAACCTCATTGAGACTTCTGCCCAAAAGGTGGTGCACAACTGGCAAAAATCCTTTGCGTTTCAGGGCTTCCACGGGATTTTTGCCGCAGACAAGCCGCAGCGCTTCACTTCCCCTCAGGAAGGGGTGGTGATTTGGTTTGGTCTGGAAGATGGGTTACTGGCGGGTACCATCGAAAACGGCATACTTACCACGCCGATCTTCCGGTTTGTCGAGAACATGCCGGTATACGGAGAAATGACGAAGGAAGGGTATTGGTCAAAATCCTTTTCCCTACCTCAGGGTATTACCGATGCGGTGGTATCCCTGCCGATTCTTCAAAAAAAGACCCGGCATACCCTGAGCCTGATAACCGAATTTCGGGGAAGCGACCATTATGCCCTTGACTTTGAATACCGTTTTAATGTATTACCGGATCGGTTTTTCCTTAAATTGGACTGGGCGCTCTGGCAGGATACATCCCCCTTATCCGGCTTGGAGCGCTTACTCCATCAGGAAGTGCGGTTTAGTCCGGGCCTCTATTTCCAGCCGAAAAAAGATTTTCCTTTCCGCGTGGCGGCGGGTACGGGAATATCCCTGGCCTTCGCCGGTGGAAACATTAATTTTCTGGCCGATCCGCTATGGGTAGACCTGGAATATCATTTCTCCCAATGGGCCGTGAAAGCAGAACTCAGGGTTCCCTCTCTATGGGGTTATTCCCGGGATATCTTCGGGGAGGATAAGGTTGCTTCGGGATTATATCTTTCTGTTGGGATTATGCTGAAATGGTAACCGATGAAATGGTCGCAATGGTAAACAGAACAATGGTTAAACGGGTGTGTATGCCCTGGATATTGTTATTGGCAGGGCTTGCAGGCTTCCTCGTTCCCGCCCGCTTGACCGCCCAGACAACGGGAAGCAGCGTTACGGTGCTGTACCATCTTGAGATTGATGAGGATTTCTATTTCTTGGCCCGTGCCGCAGGAGTCCAGGTATGGGATGATTATTTTGGCCCCTTTCCTGAGCGGGAATTCTGGTATTATTCGCTGGAATCCGTTTTGGGTAACACTGAAGGGATAGCCCAGGTACTGCACAGTTCCGACGACGCTGATTTGATTGCCCAAGCCATATCCGGAGGAATTCCTGTTGTTGTGAAGATCCAGATAACCGGTGATATTGCTGTTCCCTATGCCCAGGTACACTATTCCATCCGGGAGATATTTTCAAAATTACACGTTGTTGAAAATTCCTTTCAGGAAAACATCCCGCTGGAAGCGGATCTCCTGTCTTATTTTTGGCTGCCCCTGGCTTCCGATTTGAATGCTTTTATCGAAACGATTATCATCCCCCGCTTCCAGATACAGGGTCCCGCAGGAACCCTGGTCCATGGTTTTAGCAGAGAGCCGCTCACTATCCCGGATACGGAATCACTTTTCCTTGATGTGCCCATGCCCGGTACCTATCGTTGGGAGATGATCCACAAACGCTATACCAGGCGGCAAGGTGTTTTTATGGCCGATAAGGACCGTACGCTTTTGATACTGCCCCGGCAGCGCTTCTATCCCACTTCCATTGATATGGGGTTGTTCTTAGGCCGTTTTCCTGAACTATGGGTATCCCGGTACCTCAAATCCTACGGCTGGTTTTTCAGCATTGGCATACAGCAGCAGACCTTCGGTCTATTGCTCACTGACCGCGATGCGCCGCTTAAAACCAGCTTTAATCAACGGCCCCTGCTCATGCCCGGTATCGGCGCCGGATACCGTTTCCGCGGCCCTGAGCCGTATATACCCAAACCATACATTGCGGGAACCTTGTTCCTCCGGACTAATTATGAGAATACAAGTTTTGATGATTTCAGCCCGGTGAGTACCATGGTTACCCTGGGCTATGAATGGGAAACCCCGCTACGGCTCAAATTCTTTTTTGAACTGGGGGCATCCTTTTATGTCCTGGGCCGAAATTATGAAGGATCTCGTTCCAAGGGAACAGAGGACAGCGGTTTCGTTCAGGCTGTTTTGGGAGACGCGATGTACCTTGAATTACCCACCTTCAGGATGGGCATAAAGGTGCTTCTTCCCTTTTAAGGGCTAACGACCCCCACCCTAGTATTGACCGCCCTTCTGGTCCCACAAGACGCTTCACCGCGATCCTCAATCCCGATTACCTGTTCTCGGTCATCTTCCGACCGGCTGCTAGTTAAACCCTGCGTACTGCCCGGAACAGTTCTTCCCGGCTGATTTCAAACCAGATAGGCCGTCCATGGGGGCAGCGGGGAACCTGGAGCTTAAACGCGGCATCGGCCAAGGTGAGGGCGGAGGTTTCGTCCAGATATTCTCCCTCCTTGATGGCGCCATGGCAGGAGAGGGTAGCGGCCCAGTGTTCGGCAATGTTGACCCCGGCGGTTTTAAGGCTTAAGAGTTCCTTTATCGTCTCGGTATCCCCAAGCTGCCAGTTGACGGGCAGGGCTTCGATACGCCAGGTTCCGCTCTCTGACTCGATAACGATACCGAGATCTGCCAGCTCATTCCGGCGGCTCATGAGAAAGCGGTCATCTTCTTCACATTCGGTCCTGAAGGGGATGGCAACCAGCAGTTCCTGTTTTGGAATGGCCTGGGAAATAAAGTGTTCATAGAGAATCCGCTCATGGGCGGCATGCTGGTCGATCATGAACAGGCGATCGTTCTTTTCAACCAGAATAAACACATCAAAGGCTTTGCCGGCATACCGCATGCCATAGTGCGGGCTTTTTTCAGCTACCTCCTCGGGGGTATGTCCTCTGTTGGGGAGGGGTACGAATTGCGGCGGACCATCAGCCCGGTTTTCCAGCAGGGCTTCCATGGCCAAAGCGCCGGCTCCCGGAGAAGCCGCCCCCGGTTCCCAAGATGATACCCGATCAAAGGGGCCGGCAGGGTCCACATCATCTGAAAATCGGGAACCCCATCCCGAGGACGCGGGATAGGTATCAGGAGGCGTTTCCCCCAGAAAACCGAATTCCTCCTCGGTCTCATGCTGTTCTCGTGCTGCGGCAAGATTGCGGTGGTGTATAAAATCCCGCAGCGCGGTGGTTATCGCATGATGTATGGCCCCTGAGTCGGAAAACCGGACTTCCCGTTTGGCAGGATGAATGTTGAAATCCGCCAGGGCAGGATCAATGTCCACGTATATTGCCCCTACTGGATGAGCACCGTTGGGAAACCATCCCTGCACCCCGTATTCCAGGGCTTGGAGCAGGGAATAATCCTGGATTCGCCGCCCATTGGCAAAGACGTACTGCTGCCGCCGGTCATTGCGGGATAATGAGGGACTGCCGACTACAATGGTTACCGAGAAGCCTTCCCCAGCGGCGCTGATTTCATGGAGAAAGGCCGCCTCATTCCGGGTCAATAAGACAGCGGTGAAGCGCTCCTTTAAGCTGGAAACTGGCGGAAGAAAGATTTTGAGCTTTCCATCCTGGATAAAACGGAATCCTATGGCAGGAAAGGCCATGGCCTTATCGGTAAAAGCCACTTTGCAGGCGTTGGCTTCGCTCCACTCTCGTTTCATGAACCGTTTCCGTGCAGGAATGGTATCGAAGACCCCCAACGCCCGGACACTGGTTCCCTTGACCCGGCTGCTCTGTTCGATTCGTGGTTTCGTTACCTTACCGGGGCCTACTTCAAGGTACCATGCTTCCCTGCCGTCGATACTGGTGAGGATTTCCAGCCGCGACACCACGGCGGCGGCGGCCAGAGCTTCTCCCCGGAAGCCCAAGGTTTCGGTGGAGCAGAGATCATCAATGGAACGGATCTTGCTGGTCGCGTGGGTATGCCAGCAGAGTTCCAAGTCATCCCGGTCCATGCCGCCGCCATCATCGATCACTTCAACCCGGCGAATTCCACCCCCTTCGATAAGCACTTCGATAAGCGAGCTTCCCGCATCGATGGCATTATCAAGGAATTCCCGTACCAGCGCTGCGGGCCGGTCAACCACCTCCCCTGCGGCTATTTTCCGCGCTTCCTCCGGGGGAAGCAGATGGACCCGCCCCCGGTCAATCATATCCATAGAATCAGCCGTCTCTACCATCCTACGCTTCCCCCTATTAACTTTCTCTATCAAAAAGCTCGAGTTCAGGGTCAATCTCACCCTTGACATCAGGCCCATTCATGAGTACCTCAATACGACTTTCCACCTTTTCAAGGTCCTTCTCCAAGGTTCGAGCCAGCTTGATCCCTTCTTCAAATGCCTTGAGGGCATCATCCAGAGGGATGTCGGACTTCCGTATCTTTTCACCCAGCGCCTCCAGGCGCTCCAGTCGTGCTTCAAAGTTCTTCATTGTTCCTCCGGTACATGAACCCGCTCGGTTTGTGCGATGATTATCCCTTCCAGGGGTCGGATGATGAGCCGGTCCCCCGGATTAGTATCCCCGGCCCTGGATACCACCTTCCCGGTTTCTTGATTAGTTACTACTGAGAACCCCCGTTCCAAGATAGCCCGTGGGCTTCCCGCTTCAAGACTCCTCCCGGCAAGTTCCAGCCTGCGGCGGAGGAGGGTTATGCGTTCAGACAGGGCGGCGAGGAGTTCCTCCTTGGCATCGTCAAAACGTACCAGCCGGGGCTGGAGTATGGCCCGGAACCGGTATTCCAGGTCATCAAGACTAAAGGGTTTTGCCAGGAGCCGGACCCGTTCAATCCGGGTTATCATGGTACGATGGATAGTATCCGCCAGGCGCCGTATCCTGTTCAGGGTTTCCTCCCGGCTGGCGCTCACCAGTTCCGCCGCTGCCGAAGGGGTCGGCGCCCGAAGGTCTGCGGCAAAATCGCTCAAGGCCCAGTCGATCTCGTGGCCCACGGCGCTCACCACCGGGATTTCGGATCCGGAAACCGCCCGGACCACCACTTCCTCCGAAAAGGGGAGCAGGTCTTCCAGGGAGCCACCCCCCCTCCCCACAATGAGCACATCCGCAAGCCGCCATTGATTAGCCTGTGCAATGCGCCGGGCAATGATAGGGGCCGCTTCGCTCCCCTGTACCGGCGTGGGAAGGATGATCACCCGGATACCTGCGACCCGACGCTGTAATATATTGAGAATATCCCGCACTGCCGCACCGGTAGGAGAACTCACCACCCCTACGGTGGCAGGAAACCGGGGGATGGGCTTCTTTCGCCCTTCATCAAAAAGCCCCTCTGCCGCAAGGGCCCGCTTCCGCTTTTCCAGCAGGACCAGGATATCCCCGGTACCTGCCAATTCCATTTCCTCGCAGACGATTTGATAGGTTCCCCGCTGACTATAGACCGAGAGACTCCCCCGTACCCGCAGGAGCATCCCGTCCTTGGGTTCAAAGGCAAGGGAGCGGAAGCGATTCTTGAACATCACCCCAGAAAGAGCTGCCCCCGCATCTTTGAGGGTAAAATAGAGGTGTCCCGTGCTTGAGGGGCGGCAGTTGGATAACTCCCCCTCTACCGTTATCGAAGCAAAGGCCCCCTCTAAACTATGACGGATGAGGTCGGTCAGTTCTGAAACGGTCAGTTTACGGCTACTATCCATGGAATTAGAAGTATAGCGAATAATTACCGATGATGCAATGGGGTGGAGGTATGATTCTCATCATACGGTAGGGTCCAAGAATTGTCTTCTGAAGATTTTCTTACACAACGAAAAGATGAAGCGGGAGTGGTTTTGGTCGCGTTTAAGCAATGGCTTACCAAAAGATACGCTGATGTAAATCCTGAATTGCTGTTGGGTAAGGCTGTTGGATATACGCTCAACCAGTGGGAAAAATTGATAGCCTATCTTGAAAGTCCGTATCTGACACCGGATAATAATTTGAACGAAAACGCCATCAGGCCTTGGGTGACAGGCAGAAAGAATTGGCTGTTTTATAAAAGTCCTGACGGAGCAAGAAGCGCCTGCGGTATTTATTCGCTTATTGAAACGGCTAAACTAAATGGACTGGTCCCTTCACCTTATTTAACGCATGTCTTTGAACACACCCCGCTTGCCGCTTCTCTTGCCGACTGGGAGGCTTTACTCCCGTGGAATGTCAAATGTTGACTGGTAAGATTTGATGGATATATAAATAGGTTAGTAACTGAATGGAATTTGGATACCGCCCTTAAAGTGAGCAAGAAGGACGGCTGGGTGGAAGGCGAGGTGAAAGGCGTTGATCAAGTCTTGGCGCTTGTCAGACAAGGCATTACCAGTGAAGCAGAAATTAGGAGATATTTGGATTCAAGGAACCAAACTGGAAGTCCTGTATAGGTAACGGAAGACGCGGCAAACGGCTTTCATGCCATGAAATGCCGGGAAGAATTCCTAAAAATCATACCATAGAGCCTTTCCCCAAACCCCATAAAACAGCTAAAATCGAATCAAGGGGGGATATAGAAAAAACGAGAGGAATCTTGTAAGAGGCGAAGCCCGTCTATGGCTCCTTCACCAGGATTCACAAAGCCCCCGGGCAGGGCAAGCTTGCCCTGGGCAGGCTCCTTGCCCCGCACGGTGAACATAAAGGTCTCCCCGGTGTTGATGATACACGCGGTGGCCGCCGCGGTATTAACTGCAATGCTATCAGTTGCCCACAAACTCCCCTATGGTATCCATTTTTGCGTTCCGGTATTGCAGAAAGTCCTGGATACCGATAGCATCCGCGCTGCGGCCCGAACAGGGCGCCCATTCAAAGGACTTGAACTTCCACCCTCCATCCTCTGAATGGGGCAGAATGCACACCAATGGGGGGACTATGGCGCACACCCCGCCGTACAGTTCCTGTTGTCTGGTGATTAAAAGCCCCCGCAGCCGGGGGTTGGCGTTGATGATGGCTACGAAGGTGTTAGGCACATAGACGGTATTTGCAGGGCTGGTAAACAAGCCATAGATGGCCTTTCCCCGGAGGTATTGGTTGCTGTCAAGTT
>JAITNP010000173.1 GCA_031290455.1 Treponema sp.
GATTCCGGGGTGGAACTTTGCCGCATTGGCGGGGGTGTAATGATTTCCCCGAAAAAAGAGTACTGGGATAACCTCAAAGACCGGTACGGCAAGAAAAACGATTCCAAACTTTCCAAAGCGGCCCTGGAAACGCTTTCCATCATTGCCTATTCCCAGCCCATCACCAGGAGTGAAATTGAGGCAATCCGGGGGGTTTCGGCGGATAATATGATACGCCTGCTGCTGGAAAGGGAGCTTATCCGGGAAACGGGAAAGAAGGATATCCCTGGGAAACCTGTCCAATTCGGTACCACCAAGGAATTCCTCAAATTATTCCGGCTTGACAGCATCGCGGACCTCCCAAAACTCAATGAAAGTGAGGCGGATCGGTTTGAACTTGAAGGATAACAGGGATCCCGGTACGGACCATGAGGAAACCGGCAAAGCGGTCAGGCTGCAGGTATACCTTGCCCACGCAGGGGTAGCCTCCCGCCGTTCCTCCGAACGGATCATCACCGATGGCCGGGTTTCGGTAAACGGCCGCGTTGTCTCCACCTTGGGAGAAAAGGTTTTCTTTCATGATGATGTCCGGGTGGACGACATTCCGGTCCAGGTGGAAAGCCGTTTCCGTTATATTGCCCTCCATAAGCCTCCGGATTATATATGCAGTTCCTTTGATCCCCAGGGGCGGTCCCTGGCGCTGAACCTGCTGCCCCCGGACATCCGGGAACGGCTCTACAACGTGGGCCGCCTGGATTACCGCTCATCGGGACTCATCATCTTTACCAACGACGGTGATTTTGCCGCTCAGGTGAGCCACCCTTCGGCGGGCATAGAAAAGGAATACCTTGTCGAAGCCTCGGGGCTTATCCCCGATACGGTTTTAGAGGAATTTACCCGGGGCGTGCTCATTGAAGCTATACGATACCGTGCCGCCGTTATCGAACGGCTCGGTAGAAAAGTCATCAGGGTTGTTTTAATCGAAGGAAAAAACCGGGAAATCCGGCGGGTCTTTTCCCATTTTCACCTGCATCCGGTAAAACTCTGCCGCATACGGATTGGGCCGGTGCTGCTGGGGGATTTGAAAAAGGGCGAGTCGAGACCGCTGACGGACAGGGAACGGGAGGAGTTAGGAGGAGCTTTATGAACATATGGTCTCACCATTCGGTGATCGTGGAGCGGGAATTACCGGTCATACTCCTGGTCTTTACGCTTTTGTTACCAGCATTGCCCCTGGAGTATTATATTGATGCAGTGATCGAGCTTTACAACCGGGACGCTACCACGCAGAACATCATCAGCACCTTTACGGAGTTGCAGGGTAAACTGACCATCTCAACAAGTATATTGATGAACGCCCTCAAGGAGTGATCATGATCATCGCCATTGACGGGCCTGCGGGTACTGGCAAGAGTACCATTGCCCGGCTTTTAGCCGAACGGCTCACCTGCACCTATATCAATTCCGGGAACCTGTACCGGGCCATTACCCTGGGGTGCCTGCGGAACCATAGGGATCCTGCGGATCAGAAGGCTGCCCTGGATTATGCGAAAGGGGCTGCTATTGCATACCGGAATGGGGAAGTCTCCCTTGAGGGGGAACCAGTGGAACCGCTCCTCCATACTGATGAAATTGACCGGTATACCGCTCCCCTGTCAGCCATTGTGCCCATCCGCCATGTGGTCAATGACCTTATCAGGAAGATAGCCCGGGGCCTTGACGTGGTGGTGGAGGGGCGGGACATGACCACCGTGGTCTTTCCCCGGGCTGAGTACCGCTTTTACCTGGATGCCACGGTCGAAGCCCGGGCCAAGCGACGGTATGACCAGGGGGTCTCGCGGCTCAGTCTTGAGGAAATCCGGCAATCCATCGTTCAACGGGATACCATTGATAAAAACAAGGAAGAAGGAAGCTTAAAAATCGCTCCCGGTGTGGACTATTTGGATACATCGGACTTGACCATTGAACAAGTTTATGCCACATTATTAGAGAAAATGCAGGTCAGGAAAACACCGAAAGAAGGATCAATCATGGCTCAGATGGAAGTGGAAATGGATGAGTTGAACAGCTCCGCCGACAACATCCAGACACAATTACAGGAAGAGTATCTTAAATCCCTTGAACAATTGGAAGAGGGTCAGCTCGTCGATGGAAAGGTGATTCAGGTTACCTTGGATCAGGTTTTTATTGATGTGGGCTACAAATCGGAGGGAAAGATTCCCATTGCGGAGTTCTCGGAAATTCCCAACGTCGGGGATTCGGTATCGGTTATTCTCATCACCAAAGAGAATAAGCATGGGGAAGTGATCGTTTCCAAACAGAAAGCGGATATCAAGCTGTTTTGGAAAAATCTCAGGCAGGCCTTTCAGGATCATACCGTGGTGGAAGGGACCATTGAAAAGCAGGTGAAGGGCGGGTACGATGTGTATCTCGGCGCTGATGTACATGCCTTTCTTCCCATCAGCCAATCGGACGCCCAAAAGGTTGACAAGCCGGAAAAGCTCCTCGGCGAGAAGGTACTCCTCTATGTGGAGCGCCTCTATTCCGATGGGAAGGTCAATATTGTGGTCAACCGCCGCAAGTGGCTCGAAGAAGAAATTGAACGGAAACGGGATGACTTTTTTGAAAACACCCCCATCGGATCCGATATTACCGGTGCGGTAAAAAGCTTTACCTCCTTCGGCGCTTTTATCGACTTAGGCGGCTTTGACGGACTCTTGCATATCAACGATATGAGCTGGGGTCATGTGACGAGGCCCAAGGATTTTGTGAAGAAAGGCCAGGAAATCCGCCTCAAGGTTATCAGGCTTGATCCGATTGAAAAGCGGATTAACCTGTCGTTAAAGCACTTTACCGATGATCCCTGGGTTCATTTTGAAGATAAATACCATGTCAATAGTGTGGTGAAGGGTACGGTCACGAAACTTACCGACTTTGGCGCTTTTATCGAAATTGAGGAAGGTATCGAAGGGCTGGCCCATATTTCCGAATTTTCCTGGGTCAAGAAAATTCAGAAGCCCAATGAAGTGGTTGCCATTGGGGATGAATTGGAATGCATGATCCTGGGGTACGATCTCCAGGCGGGACGGGTTTCCCTGGGGCTTAAACAGGTTACCACCAATCCCTGGAGCGCGGTTGATGAAAAATATCCTGTGGGGACCAGGCTGAACCGTAAGGTGGTTAAGATCACCAATGCCGGCGCCTTTATTGGGCTGGAAGAGGGCATTGACGGGTTCCTCCATGGGGATGATATTTCCTGGACCAAGAAGGTAAAACATCCGGGCAGCGAGATTCAGGTTGGCCAGGACATTGAAATCATGGTCATCGGCATTGAACGGGAAAACCGGAGCATTCGGCTGGGTATCAAGCAGCTTACCGACGATCCCTGGGAGAGTTTTGCCGCAGCCTATAAACCAGGTTCCCTGGTTGAAGGGGAGGTATCTTCCGTAACCGATTTTGGTATCTTTGTGAAGGTCCCTGGGGGTATTGAGGGGCTTATCCATAAATCGAATCTTTCTGAAAACCGGGAAGAGAATCCTGATGATGCCATCAAGCGGTTCCACGTGGGGGATCCGATAAAAGCGGTCATCCTGGAATTGCAGGCGGACAAGCAAAAGGTTGCCTTTTCCATCCGTGATTATCAGAAAAAGGTACAGCGGGATGAGATTTCCCGGTATATGGCGGCGGATGAATCAGATGATTCTACCTATACCCTGGGAGATTTTTTAAAGTCTAAGGGTACCAATTAGAAGACCCTGATGGGCTATCATACCCTTATTGCAAAAAGTCCGATTATTGTAGAGAAGCTTGCAGTTATTGACCGGGTTGCTAAAACCGATGCATCGGTACTTATCCTGGGGGAAAGCGGAGTCGGGAAAGAACTATTTGCCGAACAGATACATCTCCGAAGCCCCCGGAGGGATGCTTCTTTTGTGCGAGTGAATTGTGCGGCCCTGCCGGAGGGATTGCTGGAGAGCGAGCTGTTCGGTCATGTAAAGGGGGCGTTTACCAGCGCGGTTACGAATCGGCAGGGGCGTTTTGAGCTGGCTGATGGAGGCACCATTTTTCTCGATGAAATTGGAGACATTACCGTGCCGCTACAGGCTAAGTTGCTCCGGGTCATCCAGCAGCGGACCTTTGAAAAGGTCGGATCTGATGTGTCGATCACGGTCAATGTGAGAATTCTGGCAGCCACGAATAAGGATATTGAAGCTTTGGTAGCCCAGGGGAAGTTCAGGAGTGATTTGTACTACCGGTTGAATGTGCTGCCCCTGTATATCCCTCCTCTCCGGCAACGGCCCGAGGATATCCCTGAACTGGCGGCATTTTTTCTCAAACAGAGTATGCTGGAAACCAAAAAGCGGTTTGACGGTTTTTCCGATGCGGCCATGGATGCCATGCTTTCCTATGCGTGGCCCGGTAATGTCCGGGAGCTGGAAAATTGCGTTGAGCGGTCCTGTGTGATCGGAAAAAACAAATGGATAGATGCGGAGGATCTCTTTCTGAAAAAGGCGGTATCCTCTTTTCAGGAAACAGGGAGCCGTAATCTTAAAGCGGCGATTACGGTCTTTAAAGCCCATTTCATTCAAAAGGTGCTGGAAGAAAACAACTGGAATCAAACGGAAACTGCTAAAGTTCTGGATATACAAAGAACCTATTTATCAAGGCTCATTAAAGAACTGGATATTGTTAATCCTAAGGAGTAAGTACTATGGTAAAGATTGCTGAAAAATTCGAAAAGAATGAAACGATAGGGATGGAACCCCTCAGTATCAGTGAAAAAATTAACAATTTTATTCAAAAAAAACGAAAGGTCCTGGTAATTGGGATGATAAGTATCATTGTTTTGTTGGTAGTCCTTATTGCGGTCCTCAGCATCCGGGATACGCTGCAATCCAAGGCTCTGAGTAAGGTTGAGGATTTTACCCGGCGTTATGAAGTCCTGCGGGTTGATGTGAATGAGCCTTCCAAGGAAACCGAGGTTACTGCCTTAGTAGATGAGCTTGCCGCCTTTGCCCCTAAAAATTCCGGGTATGCCGGCGCCCGTGGGTATGCAATGCTGGCGAGTATCCATGGGGATAAGAAAAATTGGGAAGCTGCTGAAAAAGCCTGGACCAATGCCGCGAGGATAGGGGCAAAGACCTACCTTGCCCCGGTTTCCTTATTTAATGCCGCGGTTGCGGCGGAAGAACAGGACAATATCCCCGGGGCCATCGCGTTGTATGAGGAAAGTGTATCCCTTGGAGCAATATTCCCTGCGGCGCCCAAGGCTCAATTTTCGATAGGGCGGCTCCAGGAGGCGCAAAACAACAAAGATGCCGCCATTGAAGCCTACCGTACCCTTATGAGCACATGGCCCAATGACACCACATGGACCAATCTGGCGCAGAACCGGATCATATTCCTTACCGCTCAGTAAGCGATGAAGATCATTACGGTAGCCATTATTACGAGCTATATCACGACTGCTTTTGTTTCATGCGGTATTGAAGACTATGTGTATCTCTATCCGGTATCAGCGGGAAACATCAGCGTGGAATTAAATTCCGAGGCTACTATACGGCTGCCTGCTATTGATACCAATGAATATTACTATTTTAGCTGTTTTACGATATATTACCGCATCTATATCAGTGACAGTCTGCAATCAGGACACATAGATGAAGGGATCATGAGTACCTTAAACCCCACGCTGTACTCCGATTATAACGCTTTTCTGCCCTATATCAACAGTGAAACAACTATCAGCACGTCCATCGGTACGCTTTTCAGTAACCGGAATTACCGGAGCCTTACCCTGGAAGGAGTCACCATAGATGATGTACTATCCAAAGATTCCCTGGGCAAGACCATTATCCTTGATTTTCCACCAACTCCGGGAACTATTCCTGGGCTTATTATAAACGATACTTGGTATAATTTACGCCGTTCCAATGGTAATGGGAGTTTTAGCCCCCTGCCGGAAAATCGCTATTTTCTTAATCACCCGGATTTAAATTCAAGCGTCAATGCATCATCCACGATAAATGCGGATGTAGCTAATATATCCACCGCTGCGGAAGTTCGCTATACCTATGTATCCCTGTACATAGTAGTAACCGGGATTGACTCCAACTTCTCACCGATCTATAGCACCCCTGCTTTTATCGGAATCCTCCGCCTGCCGGATGCATCTGTTTAAGCATCTTCAAGCGGTTTGTTGTTTCAAACAGGGCATTGATAAACTGCACGATGGCGCTACTGGACACATACATCAAGCGCTTAAATATGCCGTCAAAGAGGTGCCAGGGCAGTTTTACTGCATCGTTGCGGATTTTGGGGTGTTTGGGTATCGGGAATTTTATAAACCCCCTCTTCTTCGGCGACCATGGATTCCTTTTCCAGGGCTTTCAGGGCTTCATAAAGATCCATTTCTTCAACACCGATACGGGTATGGAGTTCCCCGGCGTTGGCAGGCCCCTGGGTAACGAGGGATTTTATGATGCTCCCCCGGAGCTGCCGGAAAGAGCCTTCAAACCGGCTCTGCTTGGTATAGTGGGCGCTCCTGCGGCTTGGATTGACGGTTACTTTCTTTAACGCCGCGCCATAATCCATGAGCGCCCAATACCATTTCCGGGGATTTTCCCGATCCAGGGTTGCTTCGAGAATGGGGATGATTTCCGTGTCCTTCACCGCTTCCTGGGCTTGGAAAAAGAAATGAATAACCACGGCCCGGATGTTCGTCTCAATGAAGACCGCCGGATAATTGTAACTAAAACAAGCAATGGCCCCGGACGTATAGGCGCCAATACCGGGCAGGTGGAGGAGTTCCGCCGGGGTGTCAGGCACTTGGCCGCCGTATTGTTCCGTAATAAGCCGGGCGCATTCTTTGAGATACCGGCACCGGCGGTTATACCCCAAGCCGCTCCATTCCCGGAGGGCTTCTTCCATGGATGCCTTGCTCAATGCTTCTGGCGTGGACCACCGGCTCATCCAACGTTCCCAATAGGGGATGACCCGTTCGGTTTGGGTTTGCTGCAGCATGAATTCAGAAACCAGCACCCCCCAGGGCGTGATATCCCCTCTCCAGGGGAACATCCGTCCCGCCTCTTCGTAATGAGAATAGATGATGTTTTTAAAGTGAGGAATAAGGGATGGAGCGAGGGGCGCCGTGAGGAGAGCGGCCTGAGGCGTTTTGTTATTTGCAGGCTGTGGGCATGAGTTACGTGCTTTCCTCATTTCGCTCTCCCCGCTAAACTACGCGCGGCGTTTGCGATGATGAGGTCGGTGATTTGAGGGGGAGTGATTGCATCGGTGTCGATGATGAGGTCTGCAAAGGCATACTCATCAGTGTCAATATGATAAATCCGCACATACCGTTCATGATCCTGGCGGTCCCGTTCTGCGGTGAAGGCTGCCACCGATTCCAGGGTTCCTCCCTCCCGCTTCAGGATACGCCGTGCCCTGGTTTCGGGCCGGGCTTTCAGGTATACCTTGAAGTCTGCTTCGGGAAGCATCCAGATGGCAAGCCGGGAACCAAGCACACAGCCCCCCTCTTCCCGGGCAAGCGCAACCTGGCGGCTGTCCACTTCCCTATCCCAGGCATCATCCTGGGCAGCCAGGGATAACACCTCCCCAAGACTAAGGTCCTTCTCCGCCGCTAAAGACCTGAAGGTAAAATTGATAAACCTGAGACCCAAAAATTCGGCAACCATGCGGCTGATGGTGGTGTTGCCACAGCCGCTTTTTCCCGATATGGCGATCCGTACCGGCCTCGGTACCGCGCCCATGTTTGCACCATCACTCATTCCACATTCCTCAACTGCTCCCGGACATTTTCCAGGGCATTCTTCATATCCACCACCGCCCGGCTCACTTCCAGGATGGGCGTCTTGGACCCGATGGTGTTGATTTCCCGGTTTATTTCCTGGCAGAGAAAATCAAGCTTCTTCCCCGGCCGGAGATTCCGCGCCACCTCAGCCCGAAACTCCGCCAGGTGGGAAGCAAGCCGGGAAAGCTCTTCCGATATAGTATACTTCATGAGGAGTACCGCCGTCTCCGCGAAGATACGGTTCTCATCAATGGTAATGCCCGTATTGGCCCCTGATTGACCCATCAGTTCGGCAAAACGGCTTCGGATGTTCTCCTGGATTGTTGCCTCCAAGGTGGGCGCATGGGCCGCGACCGTCTTAACCGCAGCTTCAAGCGCAGTAATGTGAGAAAGGATATCCCCCTCGGTATGTTTCCCCTCTCGCGTCTTTTCCGCTTCGAACTGATCCACCGCCGCTTCCAGGACCGGCGCTATACGTTTCCAGTACCCCCCGTCATCCCGGTTCTTTTCAATCTCCAGCACCCCTTCCATTCCCAAGAGCAGGGCAAGGCTCGGCTTTTCATTGATATGAAGGGTTTCGGCCAACACCCCCATCGCCGCAGCGTAGGCTTTGGCCACTTCCCGGTTCACCGAAACGGAAATGGCCGAATCATGCTCCTTGAGGTGTATGCCCACTTCGATCTTTCCCCGGCCACTCCGGGAGGCCAGGTACTCCCGGATACGCGGTTCCAGGGCCGAAAGATAGGAGGGAAGGGACACATAAATTTCGAGGAAACGGCTGTTGTAGCCCTTTATTTCCACCGAAAGGGATACCGCATTGTTCTGGACATCCCGCTCCTGTACTTCCTGGTACGCATAACCGGTCATGCTTTTCACCGTGATACCCCTTCATAATGAGTCAACAAGGCCCTGCCGAGTTTCCAGTTATCCCCCGCTCCCATGGTGAGGAACAAATCCCCCGGACGGAGCAGGGCTTTTAACCACTCCACCGCAGCCTCCGGTTCATCAATATAGTATACCGTATCTCGAAGCGCCCGGGTTTTTTCAAACAAGGTCTCCCCGGTAACGCCTCCGGTGTAGGTTTCCCGGGCAGAGGCATAAATCTTATGGAGGATGAGGACATCCGCCTTTTCAAAGCATGCGGCAAACTCGTCAAGGAGGGATGCGGTCCGGGTATATGTATGGGACATGAAGCTCAGAACGAGCCGCCGGGTGGGGTAAAACGCTTTGATCCCCTCCAGGGTGGTCCTCACTGCGGTGGGATGATGCCCGTAATCATCCATAAATAAGATACCGCTGGCTTTACCCACTATTTCCGAGCGCCGCTTAGACCCCCTAAACTCCGCAAGGGCCTTCCGCACCCCTTCCCGCCGCTCCTCATGCCACCCGTCGCTGGTATCCCCCCCGAATTCCTTTTTCACCAGAGAACCGGTCAAGGCAAGGGCCGCCGTTGCGTTCAAGGCGCTATGCCGTCCGGGAATGCACACCTGCAATGGACCGGGAAACCCTGCAAGGCTCATCTCACCCTGTTCATGGGTAACATGATAGGACCGTATCCTGAAAGCTCCGGTGGCGCTGAATCCATAGGGGATACACCGAATTCCCCGGCCTTCCCGATCCAGGGTTTCCGCAACCTCCACGGCTCCCGGATCGTCGGCGCAGTAGATGAGTTCCCCTCCCAGGGGAAGGAGCCGTCCGTATTCCAGAAAGGCGTCCCGGATAGACTCGTAGGTTGGGTAATAATCCTGATGATCCCCTTCCACACTGGTTAAGAGGATGCGCCGGGGATGAAACGAGAGGAAGTGCCGACGGTACTCGCAGGTCTCCGCCACAAAGTACTTAGTTCCCAGATTGAGGGTGGAATGTCCCCCAAAGGCGCCTACCGCGCTTCCCGCAAGGATTTGAGCCGGAACCCCGGCACTTCGGAGGAGGGTCCCGGCCATGGCGGTGGTGGTGGTCTTTCCGTGAACCCCGGCAATACCACAGGCGTCAAAACTGGCGGAATAGGCCCCCAGAGCATCGGTGTATTTGATGATGGGGATACCCTGGGCTTTGGCTTCGGCCATTTCCGGGTTCGTCTCAAAGGAATAGGCCGCCGAATAGATGACCAGGTCTGTATTGGCGCGTATGTGCTCTTTCGCAAAGGATTCATGATAGGGGATACCCAGGGATGTAAGGATCCCATCGGTATAAAAGACCTCGGCCCGGTCGGAACCGGAAACCCGGGTCCCGGCATTATGCAATAGTTCTGCCAAGGCGCACATACCCGTCCCCTTGATGCCGATAAAATACACCAGCGCCTCTTTTCGGGACAGTATTTTCTGAACATCCATGGGATCATGGTATCCCATCGGCCTTCTTTTTGGCAACCGCTGTGTGGCTCGCATCAGGATGACGCTGCGATTGAGATCGTGACCAGATGCCTTCTCGGGCAGGAAAATCTCTGGGGCGCTGTCTCGCAATATCCCGAAATGACGTCAGGAGAAAGGGGAAGCGCGGCTCCGGTAGCCCCTTTACTGTGAGCACCGACCTTAGTCTATTAGAAAATAATTGACTCCTCGCAGAAGATACTTTATATTAAATTTAAATGGAAATCATTAGTGGGGTGGGGAAAACCCTGTCCCATCCCGGTAATCGAAGCGAAGAAGGCACTTCGTAGGGTGGCTGTTGGGGAGCGTGTACAAATTGTGGTTGATAATAGCCCGCCAGAATTTTGAAAATATGCATAAGTCATCTATGAACAAGTCGTTAAACACGTACTTTGCATGTGCAGACCCAGACCGGCCGGTTATCACCGTCATCGGCAGCGGCGGAAAAACTTCTCTGATCTGGTATCTCGCACGAAAGATGGACCATAAACAGACCCTGGTTACCACCACCACCAAAATGGGGGTTCCTCCGGCTGAGGCGGGACGGTATGATTATTTTTTTAAGTACGAATCTGCAGGGGCTGAATCCCAGGGTGTATCCCTGGTCCCTTCCAAGGGCGTAACCCTTGCGGCGGTATTCGATGCGTCCCGGGGTAAATTTGCATCCCTGCCGCCGGATATGCTGGAAGCGATGGTTCGCCGCTATGATTATGTGTTGATTGAAGGGGACGGTTCCCGTCAACTGCCCCTGAAGGGCTGGGCCTCCTATGAACCGGTGGTACCCGCATATACCACCGTGACCGTGGGCATACTTCCCCTCTGGCCGGTGGGCATGATCGTTTCGGAAACAATAATACACCGGCTGCCGCTTTTTTCCGCGCTTGCAGGGGTACAGGAGGGTGACCTCCTCACCCTTGATGCCCTGGTACCGGTGATTACCGGTACGGATTCGGCAGGCGGCAAGGGGCTTTTCAGCGCCGCCCAAGGTAAAAGGATACTCTTTTTCAATCAGATTGAGGATGAAAAAGCGCTGGAACAGGCACAGGAACTCGTATCCCTGCTTCCCCGGGCTTTTCTGGAAACCCTCGCTATGGTTATTGCGGGAAGCGTGGACCATGAGCGGGCATCTTTGTTATGGAGCACCGCATCATGGAATTGAGTCATTTTGATCGCCAGGGAAACGCGATCATGGTTGATGTGGGCGGCAAGGCGCCGACGAAACGGGAAGCAGTCGCCAAGGGGCGTATTACCATGAGCCGCGAAGCCCTGGGTAAAGTAACGGAAGGGACCATTGCCAAGGGGGATGTACTGGGGGTTGCACGGCTCGCGGGCATTATGGGCGCGAAGAAGACTGCGGAACTCATTCCCCTCTGCCATATCATCAGCCTCACCCAAGTACGGATTGATTTTACAATACTGGAAGCGGATTCCGGGATAGAAGCGGTGTGTACCGCGTCGGCAGTCGGGCAGACCGGGGTCGAAATGGAAGCCCTCACCGGTGTTTCCATTGCCTTGCTTACCATATATGATATGTGTAAGGCGCTTGATAAATCCATGGAGCTGAGGGGTATCCATTTGTGCAGGAAAAGCGGGGGAAAAAGCGGTGATTATTATCACGGGGGACCTCATGATTGATCAGTACGGCAGAACCATCGACTATATGCGGGTATCGATAACCAATCGCTGTAACCTGCGATGCATCTATTGTATGCCCCCCGGTTTCTCCTTTCCCGCGGGGGATCCCCTCTCCTATCAAGAAATCCTCCGTATCTGCGAAGCGGCGGTGGAATGTGGCATCCGGTTCATCAAAATTACCGGTGGAGAGCCTTTACTGCGGGATGGGTGTCCTGCCTTTATTGCGCGTCTGAAAAAGATTGCAGGGATAGAAAAGGTAACCATCACGACTAACGGGGTGCTCTTGACAAAACACCTTGATGCCCTCCTTGACGCCGGGCTTGATGGCGTGAACATCAGCCTTGACAGCCTTGACCGGGAGCGGTTGAAGGGGATCACCTCCTTCGATGTTTTAGAATCGGTGATGGAGGCGGTATATGAAAGCGTGAAGCAGCATATCAACGTGAAGATCAACGCGGTTCTTACCGGTGCGGATCAGGAGCGTGTGCTGCTTACCCCCGGTATGCGCCGGGAATGGAAGGAACTGGTGGAGCTTGCCCGGCATGTACCCTTGGGTGTGCGCTTTATTGAGATGATGCCCATAGGATACGGGAGGAGTTTCACCGGGTCCGGGAATGATATGCTCCTCGACTATCTCAAGGCCGAATATGCCGGGGTCGAACGGGATGAGCAGCGGCATGGACAAGGCCCGGCAGTGTATTATACCATCCCCGGATTCAAGGGAACTGTCGGGTTCATCAGCGCCATGTCAGGTCGCTTTTGTGCTGTCTGTAATCGCATACGGCTCACCGCAGATGGATTTCTGAAACCCTGCTTGTGTTATAAAGAAGGGATAGACTTAAAACCGATGCTGCAGCAGGATGAGGAAATAAAGCGGGGTATTGAACAGGCAATTGCCATGAAGCCCTATTCCCACTGTTTCGACCGTGTTCAGGATGCCGAGGAACCCCATGTGCTTGAACAAGATCCGATGATTGCCATTGGAGGATAGGGAATAGGGGAATGAAGAGGGAGGAATTATGGATGCGATGAAAGGTAGGATACAGGCGATTTGCATGAGCGCCAAGAAAGGGACCGCGAAATCCTGTGTTGAAAAGGCGGAGGTGCGGGTGGACTTTGGTATTGTGGGAGATGCCCATGCGGGGAATTGGCACCGGCAGGTTAGTCTGCTTTCCGCTGAAACCATAGCGGCTTTTCGGGCAAAGGGGGCTGATGTTCAGCCGGGGGCCTTTGGGGAAAATCTGATTATTGAAGGGGTTGACCTCAAACAGGCGCCGGTGGGTACCCGGTTTCGCCTAGGGGATGTGCTCCTGGAAGTAACCCAGATCGGGAAGGAATGTCATAGCCACTGCGCAATTTATCGGGTCATGGGGGACTGTATCATGCCCCGGGAAGGGTTGTTTGCCAAGGTGCTTCAGGGAGGCGCCGTGGGTATCGGTGACGAGCTAATCGTGGAATACCCCGCCCTTGACCGGCCCTTGACCGCTGCGGTGATCACCCTGAGCGATAAGGGGGCTGTGGGAGCGCGGGTTGATGAGAGCGGCCCCGTGGTTGCGGACTTATTGCACCAGGCAGGGTATGCGGTCGTGGAGACCATGCTGCTCCCGGATGAACAAAAAGAACTGGAAGCGGCCCTCATAAACCTTGCGGACCGGCGGCAGGTGAGTCTGGTGATAACCACCGGGGGCACGGGATTTTCGGTGCGGGACCGTACCCCAGAGGCCACCCTGGCAGTTGCCACGAGAAACGCCCCGGGTATCGCGGAAGCGATCCGGTACGGCTCCCTGGGGGTTACCAAGCGGGCCATGCTGGGGAGAGGCGTTTCGGTGATCCGTAACCAGACCCTTATCATCAACCTTCCCGGCAGCGTTAAGGCAGTACGGGAAAGTCTGAGCTTTATTATTGATGCGCTGGAGCATGGCATCCAGATATTGCGGGGAACCGCTTCCGAATGTGGACAAGGGGAGGCGCTATTACACCGTCCTACCGCTTAGACCCAATCTCTTGGTTCCACCGATCCAGGAGGCGGTTTTTGTTGACCCCATCCCCGTCCCAGGCCATATCCTGTTTGATGGTGCTGATCTGATCCAAAGAAAGGGCCAGAGGATGTTTCTCCGCGCCGTTGGCGATCAGGACGAGGTACCATTGGGTAAACAGTTGCTGGGCACTTTTTGAAGAGAGTATCCAGTCGTAGAGCCGCCGGGCAGGGACCGCATCCTTGCCGCCCCTGATGAGGGACATGGAAGCCAGTTCATATCCGGTACCCTCGGTGGGGGCATCGATCTCCACATTGGCCCCTTCAGACTTGAGTTTTACCTGATCATGGGCATACCCGATGGCAATGGGGATTTCACCGGTAGCGACGCTCTTACCCGGCGCTGAACCGGAACGGGCATATTGATCAATATTGGCGTCCAGGTTCTTGAGATACTCAAAGGCGGCATTTTCATTGCCGTTGTTCAGGGTCCTGATCGTGGTGATCACATTGTAGGCGGTACCGGAAATACTGGGGTTTGCCATGCGGATTTGCCCCTTGTATTCGGGTTTTAAAAGGTCGGCCCAGCTTTTAGGCGGGGTAAGCCCCAGTGCCTTAGCCCGGTCAAGGTTGGTTACAAAGGTGAGGGGTCCCACATAGAGGCCGATCCAGTAATTCTGAGGGTCCCTGAATTCGGCCCTGGTATTGGTGGCAAACCGGGACACATAGGGAATGGTCAGATTCTTCGATTTGGCAGTGATATGGTCCAATCCCACGCCGCCCACCCAGATCGACACCTGGGGATTGGCCGCCTCCGCTTCCATCCGGGCTACCGCTTCACCTCCGGAGAGACGCACAAAGTTCACCGTTATACCGGTTTCCTTCTTGAATTGTTCAAAAAGAGCTTTGGCCAAAGGCTCCTCCAGGGTGGTATAGGCAGAAACTGAATTTTGAGCCCATACCGTACCCACGGCGAAGAGCAATACCAAAACCACGGTCAGTACCCGTTTCATAAATAACCTCCTGATTTTCAAAAATCGTTTATTTATTATACCATACTTTCATGGGCCTTACCGATTATTGTCCATGTCAGAACGTCGAGGCATTGTACAAAGGCGTAACCAGGCACTTGAAATAGTTGATAAAACCAAAAAATGCAATTCAGTAAGGCACAAATAGCAACCAATACCTGTGGCTACGCTGAACGTTTGCACCTCACCAAATTGTTTTCGGAGCATTGAGGGTCTCTAACGCAAGGATTGACTTATCCTGACCTGACTATCCTCAAATCCGTTTATGGCCCTAATGAGGGTAAGCCAGTAATCAGCCTCATTGGGAGAGGTATACGGACCAACCCGAACCCGAAACACGTCTCGGCCATTCACGTCCCCATTTTCTATGATAGCGGCAATCCCTTTAGCAGAGAGAATTTCCTTAACGCCCTCGGCCCGAACCTGGGTTGAAAATGCACCGGTCTGAACCCAATAATTATTATCATGCTTTCCCTGCTGAACAGTAGCCTTGATGGCTGCCGGAGCCGGCGACTTTGAAGCTACCGAGGCCTGTTGCGGTTTTACAAGGGTGGTAGTTTGGGGTTTTGGTTCAGCCTTGACGACCGTGGACTTAGGGGTGGTTGACGCAACCGAAGCAGGCTGCTTCGAAGCCGTGGTCTGGGGCTTGGACTCGGTACGGCCCACCGGCGGAGTCCCGGGCTTGGGTACTTCTATGACCAGATTGGTAGCATTGTTCCCACTCGTCTTTGCTCCCGCTCCAGACTCTCCACTATATTCGCCATAAACGTAGACATCCCCTGGGGTTCCTGTGGACGGGGGCGACTGTAATCCCTGGACCCCTTCACGATTCCTAATCATATCGACCGCATCTACCGTTGCCGGCTGGGTCCGTTCAGTACCCCCTGGGCTACTTCCTGCCGCTACACCAGATGTACCTGACTGAATGGGACGAGGAGCTGCGACCGATGCGGCTTTTTTCGGTGCAAATATCAGTATAGAGAATCCAATCACAATGATTAGAAAAATGCCTACCGAAATCGCCACTAGTAATAATTTTTTCTTTTCCATATCATCTCCAGAATTTCATCTATCCGGTTTTCTAAATTTTCCCTCAAAAACCGGGACCAAAAACCGAAACATCCCCCACCCCTGTTATTTACTATATATATATCGGCATTTTTCCTAAAATATTGAGGAATGAAATTTTTTTGACTCCTGAAGCGTTTGATCAGGGCTCCCCAGGACAGGTGATCCCGCCTGCGGGCCCGTAAGAGCCGGGTCAGAACCGGAGCTTTCACCAGGATGATACCCCTAAGGCGGCTAAAGGCCGTGGACTTGTGGAGTACTGCGGCATTGATGACGCAGGGCTTTCCCCCTTGTACCGCAATCCATGCGTCGGTGAGCCGGTTTGCCGCCGGATGGACCATGCCCTCAAGACACGCCAACGCCTCGGGATTCCCGAAAACCTTCGCCCCCAGGAGTCTGCGGTCTATGAGCCCGTCCTCCCCCAGGATGGATGGGCCGAACCGTTCAAGGATGGCCTCCTGTTCCATGGCAATCGCCTGGTGCCCCAGCTTATCCACATCCAGCACGACAAGCCCCCGAGCCTCCAGGAGCTTTGCCACATAGTTCTTCCCCGCGCAGTAGGTTCCAGTAAGGCCGATGATTTTTTGCTGATCCCCCATGGTAAAGCCTCCTCATATAAAAAGCCTTTTGAACTATTGAATCTCTTTTTTTCTTATTGTAATATCATTTCTATCATATATAGTTATTTGTGGAGGATGTACGTGAAAAAGCATATTTTTGTCTTGATTGTCAGTATCATGGTGATTGCTATGATATCCGCCTGTAGTTCCAGTCCCAAGGTCAGCCGTGTTGATGCCGATACCCAGGTCGATTTGAGCGGACGTTGGAATGATACGGATGTGCGGCAGGTGTGTGAGAGCCTCATCAATGCATGCCTGACCGCTCCCCGGGTGTCCCAATACATCCAGGAGTATGTTGCCCAGCATAATGGCGATATTCCTACGGTGCTGGTCGGTTCCTTCAAAAATACCAGCAGTGAGCATATTGATACTTCTATTATTTCCAAAATGATGGAGAATGCTATCATTAATAGTGGTAAGCTCGAATTTGTCGCCGGCGGCGATACCCGGGCGGAACTCCGGGCGGAACGGCAGGATCAGCAGGGTAATGCCAGTGAAGAAACCGCTTCGTCCCTGGGGAATGAGACCGGCGCGAATTTTCTGCTGACCGGTTCGGTCAAGGCCATGGTTGACAGGGCCGGAAACACCTCGGTACGGGCCTATTTTGTTGACGCCCAATTGACCAACATTGAAACCAATCGGATCTTGTGGTCGGATCAGAACAGCGACATCAAGAAGATTATCCAGCAGCCCAAGGCCAAACTGTAGTGCGGCGGCTGGTGGCTTTTCAAGGATACAAAATGAGTAAATCTGTTGGGTTGATGGTCATTGGCGGTTTTCTCTTTTTCTCCTGTGCTACCAGCCCGGATGTGTATCGGGATACTGATGCAGGGGTAGAAAAGGGCTCTTTTGAACAGGTGATTGCTACCATTGAAAAAAGGCAGGAAACCAGGAAGCGGATATACCCTGCCAAGAACGCGATCATGCTGTATCTTGATAAGGGGGTTATCGAACATTATGCGGGGCAATACCCTCGTTCTTCCCAGGATTTAGAGGAAGGGGAACGCTTAATCCAGGAAGCTTATACGAAAAGCATCACCCTGGAAGCGGTCTCCTATATTGCCAATGATAATACCCGGGAATATGCCGGTGAAGATTATGAGGATATTTATATCAATGTCTTCAATGCGTTGAATTATTATCATCAGGGCGATCTGGAGGGTGGACTGGTCGAAATCCGGCGGGTGAATGAAAAATTACTGAACCTATCGGATAAGTATGCGGCGGCCCGTACTAAGGCGCAGAGCACAAACAAGCAGGTTGATGCGAGCCAGGTTCCCAATGGTACGGTTAATTTTTCAAATTCCGCCTTGGCCCGGTATTTGGGGGTGCTTTTTTACCGGGGTAATGGTAATGCGGATGATGCCCGTATTGATTTTGTAGAAATCCAGAAGGCCTACAACGAGGCTCCGGCAGTGTATACCAACCCCTTGCCGAGTTCCTTGACGCCCACTGGGGAAGCAGGGTACGAAACCGGCGAGGAATTGACGATTCCCCAGGGGAAAGCCCGGCTCAATGTCATCAGTTTTGCGGGCTTGTCTCCGGTAAAAGTGGAAAAGGCTGTCCAGATACCCCTGCCGGGATTACCGCCGCCTAACAATTGGGCTAAACTGGCGCTTCCCAGCATGATTGAACGCCCTTCGGCGATTAATCGGGTCGTGGTACAGATTGACGGGGGAGCGCAATTTGAGCTCAATTTAATAGAAGACATGGGATTGGTGGCCTATGAGACCTTTAAGGCGAAATATTCATTGATCTTTCTTAAAACCTTTATGCGGACCTTCATCAAGGCGATTTCCGGTTCGGCGGCGTCGATTGCGGCTGAACAGCAGGGGGGCAGGGAAGTCGGTTTCCTGGTCGGTATTCTCTCCAAGGTGGTTTCTGATGTAAGTGAGCAGGCGGATATTCGTATGTCCCGGTATTTTCCCCGATACGCCTTTGTAGGCGGTATCAATCTTGATCCTGGGACCTATTCCTTTACGGTGCATTATTATGGAGGCAGCAGGATTATTGCGTCCTATCGACAGGAGCAGGTAAAGGTTGAGGCAAATAAACTTAATTTAACGGAGACTGTATGTTTAAAGTAGCGTCCTTAGCCCTCATGACCGGTATGGTGGTATTGTTTGTGGGGTGTGCAACCACACCCCCTGCCGGAGAGGACCCGGATGCCGCGGCCCATGCTGCGGTTGCGGAGATGACGGGGAGCGGGAGGCCGGCAGCGGCCCCGGTGCAGCCGGGAGTTCGCCCGACAGGAGAACCGGGGTGGGTTACGGACCCCTATACGATGTATAGTAAAAATGACTATGTCGCTGCCGTTGGGTACGGAGACGACCGGGGCATAGCGGAAAAAAATGCCCTGGCAGCTCTTACCGGGGTTTTTGGTCAATCCATAAAAGCGGAACTTGATGTGGTGATTGGCTATTCCGAATCGGTATCAAGGAGCGGTGGAACGGTGTCGCAAAACAGTTCGGTTCAAAGCGCGATCAAAATAATCACCGCCCTGGATTCCCTCGTGGGGGCCCAGATCGGGGATGTATGGTACGACGGTAAGCGTACCCATTACGCCGTAGCGGTCATGGAAAAGACCAAGACCGCGGCCCTGTACGCGGATATGATACAGTCACATCAGCGGATTATCACCGATCTGGTTACCATGTCCGATGCGGACAAGGGTACCTTGGACGGCTATGCCCGGTATCAACTGGCCGCCGTCATCGCGGACGCAAACCAGGCGTATACTAATGTACTCACCATCGTTGGTAGCAGCGCTGGAATTGTGCCGGAGGACCTTAAAAGCGGTACTTATTATCGCCGGGAAGCGACCGAGATGGTGAAAAACATCCCTATCGGTGTGGCCGTAACCAATGACCGGTCGAATCGCATCCAGAGTGCCTTTGCCGCGGTGATTAATAAGGCAGGATTCAAGAGCGGCGGAACCAGCGGCCGGTATGTTTTGAAGGTGCAGGTTACCTTGGATCCCGTGGACAACCCCAATCAATCCAATAAATTTGTCCGGTATGTGGTTGTCGCAAACCTTATGGATACCACGGAAAACAGTGTGCTCCTGCCTTTCAGTATTAATGGGCGGGAAGGGCATCTTAGTATTTCCGAGGCGGAAAACCGGGCGATTATGGCAGCGGAAAAGAAGATTAATGAATCCTATGGAGGTGAATTATCCGGGTATTTTTTAGCCTTGTTGTCGAAACAATAGGGCTTTGCGAGGCCTTTGATACCGATGATGATGAAAAAGAACGTTTTTACCAAGGTGGTGGTCCTGCTTATTGAAGCACTATGTGTTGCTGCGGGTCTTGAGGCGCAAACCGCTATCCCCTTTCCAAAGCTGGAGGCGGATTCCCAGGCCTATACCTATGCCCAGATGGAACCGGTTGATGGCTATTCCTGGCAGCAGCTTGTGGAATTAAGTCTCTGGGCATCTGGGGCGGGGGCTTCCGCCCCGGGGAGCCGGCAGCCTTCTTTCGCGGGAATTCTCCGCGAGGCAGTTGAGGAACTCCGGATGTCCCCGGGGCTGCCCCTGTATCCCCAGGAGAAAGGAGCATACGTCCTCGCCTTCATGCATAAGAAATTCCTCAAGTCCTATTCCGAACGCCAAACCAGGATCGATACTATCCTGAGCGCAGGGACGTACAACTGCGTCTCTTCGGCGGTGTTGTACATGATCTTCGCCGTGTCCATAGGCCTCGACGTGCAGGGGGTTATGACCCGGGACCATGCCTTTGTAACGATCAACACCGGTTCCCTGTCCATTGATGTGGAGACCACCAATCCCTACGGGTTTGATCCGGGAAACCGCCGGGAATTCCACGATAACTTCGGCGCCCTTACCGGTTTTGTCTATGTACCTGCCCGAAACTACCGGGACCGGACATCCATCAGCCAACTGGAGCTGGTCTCCCTCATTCTGACTAACCGGATTTCCAGCTTGGAAGCCCGAAACCGTTTTAACGAAGCCGTGCCCTTGGCGCTTAACCGGGTAGCCCTGCTGTCCCAACGCCGGAATCCCGTTGCTTCCCCCCTTTTCCCGGACCCTCAAAAGGATCTGACAGCCCACTTACGCAACTTCGGTACGTCCCTGGCCAATGCGGGGAAGGAACAGGATGCCCTCCGTTGGGCTCTGCTGGTGGAAACCCGCTATCCTGACGAGGATTGGCAGGATTTTATATACACCCTCATGAATAACCTGCTGGTTAAACTGCTCCAGGCCCAACAGGTTTCCGAAGCCTGGAACCTGCTCAATGCGAACGCTTCCCGCCTCAGTCCCGGCAATGTTACTACCTTCAGCCTGATGATTCTGGATACCGAATTGGTACAGCGTACCGCCGGGATACGGACCACCTCTGACGTGGAGGCGGTGCTGGCCATCCTCAGTGATGCTAAAACCGTCTCCATACTGCCGGCGGGCCGGACCATGGAACTGCGAACCTTCGTGCTGCTGAAAGGGGGCGAGCTGTTAGCCGCGGAAGAAGGCTGGTTTGCGGCCATTAATTTCATCGAAACCGCCATTACCCGGTATGGGAGTAATGTGCAGCTTGAAAGCCGTCTCCAGGCGTTCCGTACCAACCGGGTGGCGCAGCTGCATAATGCCTTTGTGAATTTATTTAACCGGAGGAATTACGAAGGCGCCCATCAGTTTATCCTGGAAGCTCTGGAAGAATTTCCCGGTAATCGACATCTTGCCACGGACCTGGAACTGGTAGAAAAAGTGATCAAAAAGAAATAGATAATGGAAATTCCACGTAAAAATATTATCCAGGTTGATGATAATAGTATCAATTTGGCGGTAGGTAAAACGATATTAACTGAACACTATAATACCTTTACGGTCACTTCCGGTGAGGAGCTGTTTACCCTCCTCAAAAAAATAAGGCCCGATTTAATACTCCTGGACATCGCGATGCCGGAGATGAACGGATACGAGGTCATTAAACGGCTCAAGGCGAAGGATGAAACCGCCGATATTCCGGTCATCTTTGTTACGGCGAGAACCGATATTGTCAGTGAATTAGAAGGGCTGTCCCTGGGCGCCATAGATTATATATCCCAGCCCTTTTGCCCGCCCCTGCTGCTCAAACGAATTGAGATGCACCTCCTCCTGGAATCCCAAAAAAAGAAATTACAGCATTATAATAACAATCTCCAGGAAATGGTCAAGCAGAAGACGAAAACCATCCTGGGGATGCAAAATTCGGTGCTCAAAACCATCGCGAACCTGGTGGAATCCCGGGATAAAATCACCGGAAACCATATTGAGCGAACCTGTAATTATTTAAAGGTCCTCCTTGACAACATGATTAAGCGCGGGCTGTACGGGGAAACCATAAGCTCCTGGGACCTTGAATTAGTCCTCCAGTCTTCGCAACTCCACGATGTGGGGAAGATTTCCATACGGGACCGCATCCTGCTTAAGCGGGGGAAACTAACCGATGCGGAATTCAGCGAGATGAAAAATCATGCCATATATGGGGTAAAAATCATTGAAAGCATTCAGCAGGTTACCCCGGAAAACGGTTTCCTGGAACATGCCAAGATATTCGCCGGAACTCATCACGAGAAATGGGATGGGACCGGCTATCCTTTTGGGTTAACCGGCACGGATATTCCCCTCCAGGGCCGGCTCATGGCCATTGCGGATGTGTATGATGCCCTTATTTCCACCCGGTCCTATAAGTTACCCTCGGTCCATGAGGAGGCGGTACAGATTATTGCGAACGGCAGGAATGCCCATTTCGATCCGGTTTTAATCGATTTATTTCTCTCGATTGCCGATGAATTCGCGGATATTGTGAATATCCACGGGAGGTAACCATGCTCACCGGGCGACATCTCATAGAACCAGGAAATTTTACCCTTGATGAAATGGACCGGCTCTTCAAGCTGGCTGAACAGATTGAGGAGGACCCGGCGTATCTGCGGGATAGCTGCCGGGGGAAGGTGCTGGCTACCCTGTTCTTTGAACCCAGTACCCGGACCCGGCTGAGTTTTGAGGCGGCTATGCTGCGCCTGGGGGGAAGCTGCCTGGGCTTTGCGGAACCCGGTTCCAGTTCTGTGGCAAAAGGGGAGAGTCTTGCGGATACCATACGGACGGTGTCCTGCTACGCGGACGCGATTGTCATGCGGAACCCCAAGGAAGGCGCGGCCCTCCTGGCATCCCGCTATGCTGAGATACCGGTCATCAATGCCGGGGATGGGGGCCATCACCATCCCACCCAGACCTTGACAGACCTTCTGACCATCCGGCAGCTTCGGGGGGACATCGGCAATCTCACCGTGGGCTTCTGCGGGGACCTCAAGTTCGGCCGTACCGTCCATTCCCTGGCAAAGGCCCTGTCCTGTTATCCTCACATCAGGATGGTGTTCATTTCTCCGCCGGAACTGAAGGTACCCGCATACATCAAGACGGGGATCCTTGAAAAAGAAGGCATCGAATACCGTGAAACCGATACTCTTGAAAAGGTGATTGGTGATTTGGATGTACTGTACATGACCCGGGTACAGCGGGAGCGATTTTTCAACGAGGAAGATTATATCCGACTCAAAGACAGCTATATCCTCAACAGGGAAAAGATGGAGCCGGCCCGGAAAACCATGATCATCCTCCACCCCCTGCCCCGGGTAAATGAGATCGCCCTGGAAGTGGACCAGGACCCCCGGGCGAGTTACTTTAAACAGGCGAAGTACGGCATGTATATCAGGATGGCGCTGTTGGCATCAATACTGGGGGTACCGGACGGGGCAGCTTTATACATGCAAAAATGAACTGGTCACCAAGACCATCGCTATGGGGGAAAATTGTACCAATTCAGAGTGCCGCACCCGGAGGAGGAGGGTAGTGGCGTTTGTTTTGTAAGTGTATTTTTATGACAAAGAAGGTGTGTGGGCAAAAATTTTTCTGATAATTTTATCAATTTGCATGTAAGGCACCGCTCAAAACCCGCAGGTACCGATCTCTTTTAAAAACAAGGAATAAGATGTTAATTCTTTATGCTGTAATGAATGAGCAAATCACCAAAATTGTGGTAAACCCAAATGTGATACTAAATTGAGCGTTTTTAGCGGCGCCCTATTCATTTTTTTAGAAAATAAGCCGAAACTCATTGACAAAAAAATATCAATCGGTCTATAATAATACTAGCATCCAGGTGTATTAAGCGTGTCCGAGTGCGGTTCCTTAATAACAAGGGAATGACATTATAAAATAATAGGTTGAGGTCCGATGAATTCCCTATTCCCTATTCCCTATTCCCTATTCCCTATTCCCTATTCCCTATTCCCTATTCCCTATTCCCTATTCCCTATTCCCTATAGCCCGCAATCTTATACGTAACTATTCAGTCGATGCAAAATCAGGAATAAAAACCACGGAAGGCGCGGAAAGACGCGGAAAGAGAAGATTTCAAAGTAGGATTCTGCGTTTTCCGTGGTTATTTCTTTGATTTTTTTAATACGACTGAATAGTTACTCTTATACAATCCTCAGTTTTTCCTGCCCGGTGGGTGCGGTAATCTGATGGATGTCGCAGGAGCGGTCGTGACCAGGAAGGCCCGGGACTTTGTGCCAGGGCCGCATCGCATAACGAGTAAGCACCGAAGCGGGGGGAGTATACTCCTCGAAGACGGTGGAATTTATAGGAGTTTTGCATGAAGAGACAAAAAAACTGGCGAAAAGTCAGTTCGGTTGTACTGGGCCTTATGGCCGCAGGAATTATTGCGCTGCTGGCGGGGTGTCCTTCGCCGGAGTCCCCGGGAAGGACAGGGGTGGTGCGGGTCTCCATTGGGGAGGTGGCCCGAACCTTGCTGCCGGAGAATCCGATCTTCACCAAGTATGAACTCACGTTTACGCCTTCGTCAGGGACAGCGGTTACGACGGAAGTGCTAAACCCGGTGGCAGGGAGTGCGATAGAGGTGGC
>JAITNP010000213.1 GCA_031290455.1 Treponema sp.
TTTTGCTGAAGGTATAAACAGCGTTATTCAGCATATAAAAGCTACTGCCCGCGGCTTTAGAAGCTTCCAAAACTACCGTACTTCTATACTTTTCTATTGCGGCGGACTGGATCTTTACCCATAGGTTAGCCGGAAGAGCTCAGAATCCTTGTATCCCCGTCTCTTTTTGTCAATCCCTGCGAATCCAGGAAATCAAGCATGGAGAGGCTCTGTTTTCTGTTCACACCGATGGAGTCGCGTAAAGAGGCGACCGTTATATCGCAATTCATTGAAGAAAGCACTTTAAGGAGTTGTTCCCGCGTCTGGCGAGGGAACAACAACCCGCCTTCTATTATCCTGAGGTCGTCCTTTTCTCGCAAATAGACAAGCGCTCTCTTCATATCGGAGGGTGAAACGTTTAGTTTTTCTTCAAGTTCCGAAAGTTTCGCCAGATTGAAGCCGACGGACGCGCTCTCAACCCTTATACGTTCCACAATATCCATAAGTTTGCTATCCAGAGACTGGCTGTATCCCGCCACCCTGTAACAGGTTTTTCCCTGCACATCAACAGGAGAAATAATATTTCTTGCCGTTATTAGACATAAGAGATCTTTGAAATCTCCACCCTTAATCTTGTCCGCCCCATGGACACTGTCCATCGACGCATACAATTTCTCTGCACCTATCCCGGCCAGTTCGGGATATTTCGCATGGAAGTTATGGAGAATCCGCAGCACGGAACGCACCACCATGTCAAACGCATCGCCAGAGATGCAATTCCGTGACGGCCCAAATTCCAAAAGTCCGTATTTATCCGGCGAGGCGGACAGCACGTTTATGTTCTCCTCGAATACACTTTTGTCCATCTGGGACAGTTCAAACAGGCCGGACCTGTTCAGGATGCCCCTGTCGCGAACAATAGCCGCAAGCAGGGAGACGGGACCGAAGTCGCCGGCGAGTTCCTCAATTATTCTGGATTTTGCTTCACGATCGGCTCTGCCTTTCGCCCTTTCGGCGTTTGGCAACATGATTCGCCCTCCGCCTATAGTCACCAGCGGACTATAGAAACGTATCACAAACCTTTGTCCTGCCGCAACCGTTATTTTGGACTCGGTCAAAAGCTGCACAGGGCACCGGCTTCCCGGAAGGATGCCTTGTTTTTTCTCAAGGGTGTTCATTCTGAGCAGCAAAATCCTGGCGACAACATCCGCTGTCCCCACATGGAGCCGTACCCTTTGCCAGTGAGTCACGCTTTCTTTCGCGGACGGCAGTATCTCAAGCCAGGTATTCATGCAGCTGGTGGCGATAAAAGCCCCTTTTGCGCAGACAGCATCCCCTCTTTCCAGTTGGTCGTTGGAAACGGAGGAGAGGTTGATGGCCACCCTAAGACCAGCCGGGACAGAACTCATTTTTTTCCCGTGTGTCTGGAGGGAACGCACCTTTCCCACCGTGCCGGAGGGCATTATATCGACTTCGTCGCCCTCTGAAATGCTCCCCTGATAGGATGTTCCGGTTACCACACTCCCGAATCCCTTTTTGCTGAAGACCCGGTCAATGGGGAGGAAAAACGCGCCAAAACCCTTTCTTGGAGGTATTTTATCGATTATCTGCTCTATGGTCTCCAGTATGCGTGAAACACCTTCGCCTGTTATGGATGAAACAGGCATGATTGGCGCGCCCTCAAGGCAGGTCCCCTGGGTTACTTCGAGCGCTTCCGCAATCGCAAGTTCAAGGGTTTCGTCGTCAACCAAATCCTTCTTTGTTAGCGCCACCAGGCCAAATCTGACTCCAAGAATATTCAGGATATCAAGATGCTCACGGGTCTGCGGCATGACTCCTTCGCTTGCCGCGATTACCAGCATGGCCGCATCCATGCCGGCGGCTCCTGCCGCCATCTGCCTTATGAAGCGCTCATGTCCGGGGACATCGACGATGCTGACGGTCTTACCGTTAGCCAAAGTCAATGGGGCAAACCCGAGTTCGATGGTTATACCCCGGCGCTTTTCTTCCTCAAGGCGGTCGCAGTCTATTCCGGTCATTGCGCGTACGAGCGCTGTTTTACCGTGGTCGATATGCCCGGCTGTCCCAAAAACAAACGGATACTCCATCTTTTAGTCATCCTTGCCAATAGCATCGGCGAATGAGGCGGCGATTAATTTCTCATCGCCGGTCAAAAGCGTACGGACGTGAAGGATGACGCTACCGTCGCGGATGCCTGGAATCACCGGGATACGGGCTGTCCTGAGACCTGCGGCCAGGCTTTCGGCACTGCCGGCCGCCGAGCCTCGAGGGCGAGGTTCCCCTCCGGATACGGGGCTTATTTCTACGCCGAAACCGGGAAGTATGTCTGTGGGGTAAGCCCCGCCTCCTACGGCGTCATCAGTCTCCACGACCGAAATGGTGAAATCATTGATTCCTGAGTTTGTCGCGGTGTCCTTCAAAATACGACACAAGGCACGGGCTTTTTTAAGAAGATCGCTTTTGTCAATTTCGATCATCCTGATTACTGGTATCTCTCCCGGTCTGCCACAGAGGTATATCCTGAGGGTTGCTTCAAATGCCGCGAGCGTCATTTTATCCACCCGTAATGCCCGGAGAAGCTGGTGACGCTTCATCTTGTCGATGAGATTCTTTGAACCGGCGATTACACCAAGCTGCGGACCGCCAAGCAATTTGTCCCCGGAAAATGTTACGATGCCAGATCCAGCTTCGAGGCAATCCCGGACTGAGTGTTCCCGGTTTGCAAAGGGCACTCCAAGCGGGCAGAGGAGTCCGCTGCCCAGATCCTCCATGAATACAAGATTGCGGGAAGACGCAAGAGCCGCCAGTTCTTCACGGGGCGTCGATTTTACAAAACCTTCTATCCGGTAGTTTGACGGGTGAACCTTGAGCAAAACAGCGGTGTTTTCCGTGATTGCGTTACTATAGTCGCTTATGCGCGTCGAGTTTGTACAGCCTACGGCCGTCATTTTCGCGCCGGAGAAGGAGAGTATTTCCGGGATTCTGAAGGAGTCTCCAATCTCGACAAGTTCACCACAGGAGACGATGACCTCCCGCCCCGCGGCTATCGCCGACAGCGCCAGGAGGACCGCGGCGGCGTTGTTGTTGACGACCAGCGCGGCTTCCGCCCCGGTCATGCGGCAGATGCTCCATTCAACATGATCATTACGTCCTCCCCGTCCGCCTTTTTCCGGGGAATATTCCAGGGTGCTGTAGGCGCCTGATATATCATGTACCGCACGAAGCGCCTCATCCGCAAGCGGAGCTCGCCCAAGGTTGGTGTGAACTACAACACCGGTGGCATTAATTACGGGTTTAAGCGTACTCGACGTTCTTTTACCGAGCAAGTTTTTTGCACGAATTACAGCAAGTTCATTCAGCGGCGCTTTGATTTGTATTCCTGTGCGTATTTCGCTTCTGATATCGTCGAGCGCCTCTGTGATTATTTCCTTTACGTGCTCCCTCCCCAAGCTGTCAGAAAATCGAGCAGCCCAGGGCGTGTTAAGTAGATCATCCATTGCCGGGATGGAACGTAATAAAGTGCTTATATTGGAATCTAACATAATTGCTCCTCGTGCTCCTGATTTTATCCTATCGGGTTGCACTAGAAATTTCAATATGCCCATACAATCAGGACCGGCGCATACTCAACTCCCGCAAATTGGAAAGTTCCTGAAAAATGCCCGTTTGAAAGGCTGGTATGGCTGGGACTATCTGACGTCCCTTAGTCCCCGGGTAGGAGAATTATCTATCAAAAACAGTTGACAAGTGACTATCACCGCATTATTATAATGTAAGAATGTTTTTTAGACTTATTCTATAATGTGGAAGGAGCAGTATATGGCAAATATTAAAGAAATTCAGAGCACCTGCGCATATTGCGGCGCGGGATGCCAGATCATGTTCTCGGTGGATACTGAACAGAACAAAATTCTGGAAGCCGTGCCGGCGAATGGCCGCACCAACGAGGGAACGCTGTGTCTCAAAGGCTGGTATGGCTGGGATTATCTTAATGATCCGCAGATTCTTACCAAGCG
>JAITNP010000016.1 GCA_031290455.1 Treponema sp.
AATGTTTTGCAATACAATCTTGGCGCTTTTAATGAAAATATACTAAAAAAATATGGTCAGGAGCCTGATAATATTTTTCATATTCAAGCACAACAATCAGATATAGGTTTACACCCTACTCAAAAACCATTAAAGCTTATGGAATTATTGATTGAATTAACGACTGTTGAGAGTCAAACCGTACTCGATCCATTTTGTGGGAGCGCCACTACATTGGTAGCAGCTTTTCGGCTTAATAGACAATATATAGGGTTTGAAAAGGAAGAAAAATATTATAATACTGCATTAAATAGATTAAATGAAGAAGAAGGTGATATTAGAAGTATGTTGTTACAATAAAACAATTGTGAAAAAATGGGGGGTGCTTCGCATAACGAGATTGTTGGAAAACCTTGACAAGGAGTAAAAAAGAGGTATAATGAACGCATTATGGCAAGATACCGACATTCCGATACCGAATATGGTCAGAATCTGTTCATTAAACCCGCTTGACAATGATCGGCGGGAGGATGTATGTTAGACGAAGTAAGTTGTGCATAAAAGACCTTAGGCGCAATTGGGCTAAATAAATGGAGGAACGTGTTGAGAGCTTATGAATGATAGATTATATACCATCACAGAAATAAAGGAACACATAACACCTATCGCGCAGCAATACGGACTTGATAAAGTCTATTTATTCGGATCTTATGCTCGCGGTGAAGCGAAACCGGACAGCGACATTGATTTGTGTATTGAAAAAGGAAGGTTGCGTACTCTTTTTGAGCTTTCAGGCTTCTGTGTGGATATTGAAGACGCGCTGAAAAAGCAAGTTGATGTGGACCACCGCAGGGATTGATGATGAATTTCGCTCAAATATCGAAAAAGAGTATGAGGTAATTTATGGATGCGGCTACGGCCATGCGGTGTATTCGAGTCTCAACTCCTTTGCCGCTCAATTTTAATGCGCCGGCCCTGTCAAGACAAGGGCATTGCGTGACTGGCATTTTTCTTTAATTACAAATATGCCTTAAATCTTCGTTCAATGTCACCGATGAGCTTATACTCAATGGAATCCACCAGGGCCGCACGGCTCGCGTCGATGATGTCTTCAGATACCCCTACGGTACTCCATCTACTCCGGCCATCGGTGGATTCGATCAGGACCCGGACCTTGGCGGCAGTAGCGGCGTTACCGTCGATGACCCGGACCTTGTAATCCGAAAGCCGGACCTGTTCCAGTTCAGGGTAGAAGTGCTGGAGTGCCCGCCGGAGGGCGCCGTCCAGGGCGTTCACCGGGCCGTCTCCTTCGGCGGCAGCGATCTCGTACTGACCGTCCACCCAGACCTTGGCCCAGGCATGGGAACAGGCTATGGTCTCCCCCGTAGGATGCTCACTCACCACCCGGTATGCCTCAATCCTGAAGAAAGGCTGGTACCTGCCCAGTTCCCGGCGGACCAGGAGTTCAAAGCTGGCATCCGCCCCCTCAAACTGCCAGCCTTCGGCTTCCATGTTTTTCAGTTTTGCAGCGAGGGTTGCGGTAACCGGATGATCCTTCGTAATGGACGGGTCGATCTTTTTCGCCCGCTCGGCAATAGCAGAACGGCCTCCCATTTCGCTCATCAGAAAGTGCCGGTCGTTCCCCACCAGGGCAGGAGCGACATGTTCAAAAGAACGGCTTATTTTGAGGATACCATCAGCGTGCATCCCTGCCTTGTGAGAAAACGCGTGGGCCCCAATGTATGGCATATTATCGGGAACCGCGATATTGGCGATCTCCGCTACTTTCCAGCTCAACTCGGAAATATGTTCCAACCGGCCTTCAGGGAGGCAGGGGAGGCCAAGCTTCAGTTCCATGCTGGGAATCACCACCGCGAGACTGGTATTACCGCAACGCTCCCCAAAGCCAAGGAGGGTACCCTGGACATGACGGCATCCTGCCTTCACCGCCGCCACCGTGTTGGCGCTGGCCATGTCCGCGTCGTTGTGGGCATGGATTCCCAGGATGGAGTAAGGAGCCCCCGCTTCGGGGATAGCTGCCGTATTCCCCCCTGCCGCAGGGACTAGGGCACGTACCGCGGTAACCCCCTCGGCAATGGTATCGGGGAAACTCCCGCCATTGGTGTCGCAAAGCACGATCCGGTCCGCCCCGGCTTCCAGGGCCGCCTTCACCGTGGCCAGGGCGTACGCTTCATTGGCGAGCCTGCCGTCGAAAAAATGTTCCGCATCGTAGAGTACCAGCCGGCCCTGCTCTTTAAGGAAGGCGACCGTCTCGGCGATCATGGCGAGGTTCTCTTCAAGGCTCACCCGGAGTATCTCGGTTACGTGAAGGTCCCAGCTTTTCCCGAAGATCACCACCGCCTCGGTGTTCGCTTCAAGAAGACTGAGCACCTGGGGATCCGCTCCTGCCCTGATCCCCTTCTTCCGGGTCGAACCGAAGGCACAGAGCCGGGCGTTTTCCAGCCTTAGGTCAGCGGCAAGGCGGAAGAATTCCATGTCCTTAGGATTGCTCCCCGGATTCCCCGCCTCGATCCAGGTGACTCCGAGTTTGTCCAAAGCCAGGACTACCGCGAGTTTGTCCTGAACCGAGAAGGTGATCCCCTCCCCCTGGGCGCCGTCCCGGAGGGTAGTGTCTAATATTTCCACTGCAATCCGCGGTGTTTCATTGCTCATATATCGAATTCCTCACGTACTACCTCCTCATGCCATACTACCTGCTTCCTGCACTCAGCTCCCACTCCATGGCGTTGATCGCCGCGATATAGGCTTTAATGGCCGATTCCACTATATCCGTGGACACTCCCCGACCATTCCACCGTCTCCCTTCCCAGCCAATCTTAACCGTGGACTCTCCTTGGGCGGTGATACCTCCGGTGATGGCCCCCAGTTCAAAGATTTCAAGGTCCAGGTCCTTCTGAATAATCTGGTTGATGGCTTTAAAGGCCGCGTTGATAGGACCATCCCCGGTGGCCGATTCCTCATGAAGCAGGTCATCCTTGTCCTTAAGCCTGATGGTACTCGTGGCGCCAAGGGCGGAACCGATGGTTATGACCCAATAGTCAATCCGGTAGGTTTCGGGCACGGTCGCGGTGGCGCCCATCACCAGCGCCTCAATGTCCCGGTCGCTCACCACCTTCTTCTTGTCCGCGAGGAGCTTGAACTGGGTAAAGACCGCTTCCTGGGTCTTGGCGTCAAGGTTCAACCCCATATCCTTGAGGCGGTCCTCAAAGGCATGGCGGCCTGAATGCTTACCCAGAACCATACGATTTTTGGGGATGCCGATGGATTCGGGGGTCATGATCTCGTAAGTAGCCCGATTCGCCAGGACCCCATGCTGATGGATCCCCGCTTCGTGGGCAAAGGCGTTCTCCCCCACAATGGCTTTGTTGGGCTGCACCTTGACCCCCGTAACCTGGGTCACGAGACGACTCGCGGCATAGATCTGCGTGGTATCGATCCGGGTGTCCACTCCCCAGTAATCCTTCCGCACCCGGAGGGCCATGACGAGTTCTTCCAAAGAGGCATTCCCCGCTCGCTCGCCGATGCCATTAATAGTACATTCAACCTGATCCGCTCCTGCCGCCACCGCCGCAAGACTGTTGGCCACCGCAAGCCCCAGATCATTATGCACATGCACCGAAATCCGCGCCCGCTCAATGTTCACCGTATGGGCTTTTACATACCGGATGAGGGCCGCAAACTCTTCAGGCATGGCATAACCCGTGGTATCAGGCACATTCACCGTGGTCGCCCCGGCATCGATCACCGCTGCGAAGACCCGGCAGAGAAAGTCCGGATCGCTGCGGGAGGCGTCTTCCGCAGAAAATTCCACCTCGGCGCAGCACTTCTTGGCGTATTTCACCGAGGAAACCGCCTGTTCAAGGACCTGCTCCGGGGTCATCTTGAGCTTGTACTCCAGGTGAATCGGAGAAGTTGCCAGAAAGAGGTGAATCCGGGGATGTACCGCCTGAGCGAGGGCCTCCCGCGCCGCATCAATGTCCTTTTCCACGCAGCGGCACAACCCCGCTACCGTACAATCCTTGATGATCCCCGCAATGGTCTTCACCGATTCCAGGTCCCCCGGGCTTGAGGCAGGGAACCCCGCTTCCATGATGTCCACCCCAAGCTTCTCCAGCCGCCGGGCAACCTCCACCTTTTCCGGTAAATTCATGCTGCATCCCGGAGACTGCTCCCCATCCCGGAGGGTAGTATCAAATATCTTAATTACCCGGGTCTTTTCGTTGTTTGTCATGCTCTATCCCCTTGTTAGTGAATAGTTAATAGCGAATAGTTTTGTCGTGTGCGGGCTTCTTATGGTTCACTCCACCTATCCCATGTATCGAATACACTAGTACCTATTCACTATTATCTATCACTAGTACCTATTACTGCGCTGAAGGCGCATGGAGCCAGCTCATCATGGAGCGCAGCTCCTTTCCCACCTTTTCGATGGGGTGTTGGGCTTCAATGGCCCGCATCCGATTAAAGTTGGGACGGTTCACTTGGTTTTCCAGGATCCATTCCCGGGCGAATGTGCCGTTCTGTATCTCCTTCAAAATCTGACGCATGGTGTTTTTGGTGTCCTCGGTGATGACCTTGGGGCCGGATACATAGTCACCGTATTCAGCGGTGTCGGAGATGGAGAAGCGCATGAAGGAGAGGCCCCCCCGGTTCACCAGGTCGATGATGAGCTTCATCTCGTGCATCACCTCGAAATAAGCGCTCTCAGGCTGATAGCCCGCCTCGGTAAGGACCTCGTAACCCGCCTTCATCAGGGCGGAAACCCCGCCGCAGAGTACCGCCTGTTCCCCGAAGAGGTCTGTCTCGGTCTCTTCTTTGAAGGTGGTCTCCAGGACTCCGGCCCGGGCGCCGCCGATGGCTGCGGCGTACGCAAGGCCGAGCCGCTTGGCATCCCCGGTGGCATCCTGATGGACCGCGATGAGACAGGGAACCCCGGCGCCGGCCTGGTACTGCTCCCGCACGGTGTGCCCCGGACCCTTGGGGGCGATCATCACCACGTTGATGTCCGGCGGCGGGATGATCTGGCCAAAGTGGATGTTGAATCCGTGGGCAAAAGCCAGGGTCTTACCGGATTTGAGGGCGGGCTTGATAGACTCATGGTAGAGCTTGCCCTGCTTTTCGTCGTTGATGAGGATCATGATGAAATCCGCCGCAGCCGCCGCTTCAGCAGCGGTCTTTACCGTAAGCCCTGCTTCCTCGGCCCGTTTCCAGGACTTGGAGCCTTCGTACAGTCCGACGATCACCTTGAGACCTGACTCCTTGGCGTTAAGCGCGTGGGCATGCCCTTGGGAACCGTACCCGATGACAGCGATGGTTTTACCCTTAAGCGCGCCTAGGTCACAGTCTTTTTCGTAAAACATAATAGCCATAATTGCCTCCTTGGCATGGTATCAGCCCTCAAAGCAGGATTACCGCTCTGAGGGCTGGGTGAGAATCCGGTAATTGACTTACGACATTTTCCTCAAAAGGAAATACCGCGCAATTGCCGGTTAGGTGCTAATGCTTAGTACGAGGGAACCCCGCTCCAAGGCCACGAGGCCAGTGCGGGCAAGTTCCAAAACGCCGTAAGGGCGCAAGAGCAGGAGGAGACCATCCAGCTTTTCAATATCGCCGGTAGCCTCAATAGTAATGGTGGAAGGAGATACATCAATAATACGGGAACGGAAAATACCGGCAACCTCAATAGCCGCCGGACGGGTCTTTTCATCCGCCGCAATTTTCACCAGCATGATTTCCCGGCGTATACAGGAGGAAGGATCCAGTTCCCGTACCGCGATAACATCAACGAGCTTACCGAGTTGTTTTATGATCTGCTCAAGCACTGCATTGTCCCCAGTTACCGCGATGGTCATCCGGGAGATCGAGGCATCCTCAGTCTCCCCGACGGTTAAACTATCAATATTAAAACCACGGCGGCTGAAGAGTCCGGAAACCCGGCTGAGGGTCCCTGCCCGGTTTTCTACCAAGGCTGACACCACGTGCTGCTTCACACACACCTCCATTCATACCATACAAGATTAATGATATTCTATACTATAAGCCCCAAGAAAAGCAATACCTTATTCCAGGGGTGAAAAATAACCGATACCATCCCGGCCTGAACGTTCCATCAGATATACCTCCGCTTCTACCGGAAGGTATGCCCTGCCAAAATCCGTGGGCAGCACGGACCGATAGCTTAATATATAGGACCCACTCGGGATGGAAGCAATGCTCCGTATGACCTGTCCTATGCCTTCGGGGCGGTAGAGGGTAACCACCTCGCCCCCGGTTTGATCGCAGAGATACCGAATTCCTGCATCCACCTGATTTCCCCCCACCATAATCGCATGGAAGATAATGCCATTATTCGCGAGATAGGCTGCCAGTTCCGAAAGACCGTACTGTTCAAAGGCGAATTCTCCCAGGGCGCCGGCCCCTACAAACACCACCGCTCGCTTCTTTTCACCGGGAAGCAGATCCGTGGCGGCAAGACGCAGTCCCAGGTCAAAGCGCCACCGTGGCGTATAAGCAGCAGCATCTCCCCGGGCCGCAACGGCCCAGTTACCATTCTCGGTCCGTTCCTTGAGGGGTTGTCCGGCGGCGGACACCATAGAAATCACCCTGCCGGAGGAACTTTCGGTAAGCGCCGTGGTAATATCCCGGACCGCCGCGGCTAAATCATCCCGGAGGCCCAGGGTCTGGTTGGACCGTTCCATCAGGATGGATATATCCGCCTGATCAACCCGGTACCCTGCACCCAGGAAATTCTGCTCCGACACGGTATGCCCCTCCTCGCTGAGGATGAAATTCTGGCCATTCAGCCCGACAACGGGGCGGCGCAGCCGATCCTGAACCGAAATCTCCACGGTAATCAGGGGGAATTTATCCGGCATGATCCGGTCTATCTGCACAAAAAGCCCCGAGGCCATATCGGTAAACCGGGTCATCACCGAAACCTCATCCCCCTGGAAATTAGCGGCCAGGAGATTGCCGTTGCGGTCCATATCGACCCCAACAATCCGTACCTTCGAATTCCCGGCGACCCCTAATTCCCGGATAACCGCGGAATTGGGATCAAGCATGAGGATGCGGTTGGTATCCGCCACAAGAAGCTGCCCATTGGAAAGGAATCTGAGGCTTTCAGGCCCGGTAAGCCCCTCCCGGACGAGGATGCCGAGGTAGGCCCCGTTCCCGTCAAAGATAGTGATCTGCTTTGCCACGCTATCGGCGATATACACCCTGCCGGCCCGGGCCGCGATGCCCGTGGGGGAAAGGAACCCGGGGAACCCTGCACTTTTGGTTCCAAAAGAGAGAATAAAGGCGCCGTCGGGATCAAATTTGGAGATACACCGATTACCATAATCCACCACATAGAGGTAGCCCTCCTCATCAAGGGCGAGATTCTGGGGGCCTACAAACATACCCGCTTCCCGGCCCTTGGAACCGATATAGGACTGCCATTCTCCATTACGATTCAGAACGCTGACCCGTCCTCCCCGGTATTCCGACACGTAAAGCCTGCCGTCCTTTCCACGGACCAGATCATAGGGCCGGTCAAACCCATTTATCGGGCCCCGCTGTCGCTGTCGCACCACGCCGTTTACATCGAGCCGGACAAGCTCATTGCTCCCGTAGGCAACTATCCATGAGGACCCATCTTCCAGGGGCAACACGGCGGTGGGCTGCCTGAACAGGATGATATCGTTATAATGACCGGGATACCGGCCCGCCTCCACGTAGCGAACCCCATCATCCGCGACGGGTAAGAGACTGCGCCGGTTCCGCACGGTTTCAATGTGGCTGCTGATAAGCAGGGCCTCCCCGGATGCAGGCCCGTATGATTCCCGGGCGGACCGCCATTGCCGGAGAGCCGTCTCCTCAAGTCCGGAACGGTAATAGGCCCGCCCAAGCCAGTCCAGGAGGAGGGGTTCACCAGAGCGGAACGAAAGGGCCCGCTCAAAAGAAAGGATCGCCTCGTTAAAGGCAAACCGGTTATAGGCTTGGACTCCCACCCGGAATTCTTCCCGGGCATAGAGAGCATTCAGATCCGCGCCACCGTAACCATTCATGCTGGCGCTTTGCTGGGCTTCGAGTAACAAGAGAGGACTCACGAGCAGGGAGACGCAGAAGACTATTAAGCCTCCCCTCATGACGCCTCCTTGACAACAATCTTCATGTGGTTCTGTATGTCCTTGTGCTGAGGCGCCAATTCCAAGGCCCGGCGCAGCCAGTTTTTGGCTTCCACGGTATTACCGTTTTTAAAACAGGCCCATCCCAGAGAATCAAGATAAGCCGCGTTCTGAGGATTACGGTCCACCGCTATCTGACAGAACCGGAGTCCCCGGCGCACATCCAGGTTGGTATCAACCAGGATGTACCCCAGCCCATTGATGGCGGTGGTATTATGTTTATCCAGATTCAGGACCTTCTCGTACCATTGCACCGCCTTCTCAGGCTGCCGTTGCGAATGGGACGTATAGGCCAGGATGAGGTACAACTGCACCGATTCAAACCCACTCGCCACCAGGCGATCCAGCTCAAATTCCGCCATCTTGGCCCGGCTGGTAAGCGCATAAATATATGCCAGGGTCATGCGGCACTGATACACCTGGAGGGAATTCTGGGCGGTATTTACCACCTGTTCCAAGTAGAGCAGGGCGTCATCGAAACGGCCCAGTTTTGTATAACACAGTCCCAGATAATAGGCCCGTTCAATGCCTTCTTCCGTTTTGACGGTCCTGTTCTCCATCTGCAGCAATACCTGCACTGCCATACTCCAGCGCTTTAATTGAAAAAGCCGTATTCCTTCCTGAAGGGTTTCTGCCATATTATCACCTCCGATTCTCTGGCTGTTGTACCACCGGGTGTAAAAACACCGGGCTTATGGATACCAAATTCCGGGAAACCGCATCCCAATCCGAACCGGACTCCGGTTCTGCGGCAATATTCCCCCAATTTATAAAACAGTAGGTAGCGCCATCCGGGGCATCAAAGACCGAGAGACTGTTCTGGTACAAGTGGCGGGAAGGAACCGTCATCACCATCCCCTCGGGACCCGCCGCTGCATTGGGGATATTCACATTGATGAAGGTATCCGGCTTCCAGAGACCGGCAAATTCCTCAAGGTGTTCCACCGCATAGGCAACAGTCTGATCCCAGTAAAAAGGCTTTGATCCGACCAGGGAGAGGGCCACCGCCGGCACCCGGTACAGACCTGCCTGCCGAGCCGCCGCCGCAGTACCGGAGTAGATAATATCAGTCCCGATATTAGCCCCTTCATTGATCCCCGATACCACGAGATCCGGTTTAACCGGCAGCGCCCCCAGGATTGCCATCATGACACAGTCCGCAGGAGTTCCCGAACAGGCCCAGGCGTTTTCCCCATGCGGGGTAAGCCGGATGGGGCCTTTAAAGAAAGATATGGAATGAGAAACCCCGGAACGGTTTTTATCAGGGGCAAGGACATACACGGTATGATCCTGCCGGCTCCGTATCATGTCGGCCAATCGGAGCAACCCTTCACAATCTATTCCATCATCATTCGTCAACAATATATTCATGCGTCCTCAGTCTACATCCTACCGTTATATGCTCTATAAATTTTTATTTATATCGTTTACTTGTATATCGTATATTTATCGAATTTATATTAGGGTCGCTTTCAAAATGCCGCTTTTCTGTTATTGCCGGCATTTTGAGTATGCGTCTCTGCGGGAGGCTCAGGTAGGTGCCGGTACCAGCCGGGCGCCGGCAGCGGGTTGGACTTCATAAATGATGGGGTGGAACCCGAAGATCCGCTCGTAATCCTCAAGCCGTCGCCGGTATTCCTCAATAGCATCTTCCTTGATAATCGTATAGGTACATCCCCCAAAGCCCTGGCCGGTCATCCGGGAGCCGAGGACCCCCTCAATTTCCTGGGCGCGTTTCACGAGCCAATCAATCTCGGGACAGGATACCTCATAGAGATCCCGCAGGCTCTCATGGGAGTGGAATATGATCTTGGAGAGGGCCGGGAAATCCGCCTTTTTAAGGGCATCTTCGGCATCATACACCCGCCGCAGCTCCTGAACGATGTGCATACTGCGCCGCCGCAGCTCCTCGGGGAAATTACCCAGGGAATCAATCAAATCAGCGGCAGCAAAATCCCGAAAGCTATCCCCGGGCTTCTTCTTGGCAAGGAGTTCAAGGCCCTTTTTTATGTCCTGCCGCCGATGTTTCAGCTCATCCTCCACCCCCATCCGGGGCACCCGGGAATCCATGATGAGAATCTTATAGGCAGCAAAGCTTGATTCGACGGTCCTGAGATCCAGGGTCGCTTCATCCACCACCAGAAAATGGTCCTTTTCCGCGGACATAGCAATGATATAATCAACGGCGTTCGTATTTTTCCCAAAGAACACTTCTTTGGCGCTGATAAGCCGGTTGAGGAGGTCCTCATCGCTGATATCGACCGCAAAAAACCCCCGCAGGGCCACCACCGCCGCTACCTCTATGGCTTGAGAAGAGGCAAGCCCAATCTGCTGGGGTATATCCCCGGAAAGGGTAAAATTAAGCCCCTTAACCGGGCAGCCCAGTTCCGCAAACACCTGAATGGCAACCTTAATATAATTAGCCCACCGGTCTTCCCGCTTATATTTAAGATTAATCAAGGTTGTACGTTTCCGTTCCCCCGGGTCCGCAGCGTAAAAACGGAGAGAATTATCCTTACGGATACTGACCGCCACACGGACATACCGGTCAATTGCTGAAGAAAAGAATAATCCGGCCTTTGGCTCACCATGCTCACCCAGGTAATGAACCCTGCCGGGTGCCTCGGCAATGACAATAGGTTCGGATCGGTCGGCGTCTAACTCGTATTCCTTACGGTGGATGGGACCGATGTCCATCATGTGTTACAACCCTCACAAAAAAACTGAAGAAAGTGCGTTAATCGAGTCAATACCTTTCTCTAGACATTATAATATAGGAAAATCCACGCTTGTTCAACAAAAATCATAAATTACCAAAAATCATCTTCAATATATTTATATTAAACCATATCCTGGGCCTATGGTTACACAGGATTGACTAATGCTTTATAAGGGGTAACGAATAAGGGAACCTGGATATCCGCCGATGAACTGCCCCGGCAAAGCCGGAGGATTGGCTATTGTGGGGTATTTTCTCGGTATAGCTCCTGTATCAGGATATGAACAGGTTTACACGGTGCGTGTCTTATAATTGATACCCCCTTCCTATCCAATAATGCCAATCCTTAACCGCTTCTAACGTTTCTTCATCTGAATGTATAGGTAATAATTGTTCAAGGGGAACACCTAATACCCGATTTTGCCATTCTATCATTACAGACATAGTATGGCCACTTATTTCTGTATCAACCCTTTCCAATACCCTTACCTTTTCATTCTTTAATAACGGCGATGTTATTATTTCCTTAATACATTTTGCTTCAAAGGGAAAATGCAAAGCATCATCCAAATAGGCTTCCCAACCCATTAGCCGTTCTTCATCGTCATAAGCATCTACAATAATATCATTATAAAGCCTTTCTTCCCGTTCCTTATCTTCTTTTATTTTCTCCATTATCGTTACTCCTATGAATATCATAGGGAAAATTATACACTTTTGTCAATCCGGGTATACGAAAACTGCAATAAGCTTTTGAGCCAGAACCCGCCGGTCAAGTGAGCGCTCCCCGTGCCGACGGAACAGGCTCCAAGAAACCAGACCCTGCCTTTTTTTACTATGCTATCGCTCGTACGCTTAGAGCTTATCCCTAAATAGCTTGTATTTGTCGGAAATAAATAGAGCATAAGAAGGTGGTGGTGGGCAAGGGGGGCGAGATGATCAAGGCCATCCGCCTGGAAAGTTGACCTGGTGCTCCGAGTCAGGCCCTCCCCTGATTTTTTCGTCTCCCCGGCTTCCATTTTTAAGTACTCTATGGCTCGATAAAAAAAATTTTATATTTATCCGTTTTTTTTCGATTTTTGACTGGACAAAATAAAACTACTGTGTTATATATAATACTAAGATGAATTATGTAAACTGAGTTGTCATATAAGACGACCATTATGGAGGGCTGAGGCCACAAAGGTGAATGTAAATATGCAGGTTGTGTTTTATAGTGTAATGATACCCCCCCCCCCCCCCCCCTTATATACTGTCAGCTTCTAAGAAAAGTAGTACGTTTTGTAATACACATATATATTGTTGCGCATTGTATGTCTCGGTATACCCGGGATATAGGCGTTTTTTTATTACTC
>JAITNP010000186.1 GCA_031290455.1 Treponema sp.
CAAGCCTACTTCGATAAATATCATGATTTTTTCCGGGATGTGAATACCACCCTTTCTCAAAAAATTGAAACAATTATTAAGATGCATGGCACAGTAAATAAACCCTTCACCGATTACGGTAAAGGCAAATATCCCCGCTATTTTCTTGACGATTTTACTAAGCTATAACAAATGTAATAAGGATGCACCTAGCCATAATAGCACCCAAGGACATCATCTATGAACCAACGCCAGACGAAGATGATGAAGAATAAAACTATCAATATATCCCGCTCCTTGGCTTAAAAAGGGGGAGCACCCACAAACAACATTCTGGTTCTCTTGCTATTTACTGACCATACTCCCGCTGCTCCCCCCCGCTCCATAGTCCTCACACCGTCCCCTCCGGGTCCGGCGCTCCGGGCTATTCCGCTCCCCCCACTCCTTTTCATTCCAACCGTCACCTTCACCCCCACCCTGATACCATAATTCCGTAGGTCGGCTAGGTCAGGCGGATTGCTCCGCCCTTCCCGCCTAAGAACCGTACGTGAAAGTTTCCCTTCATACGGCTCAAGCCTCATGTAAACAATCATCTGCCGGATGATTGCCGGTTTGGTCTTGGTTATCCGAGGCCGGGGGTTTTAAGCCCAGCTTTCTGTTGACTAACAGCCGGTGTCGCCGCTCATGGAAATAGTCAGTGTCGATGTAGGGATTCATCTTCAGATTAAACGGTATATGCCGTATAATCTTCGTGTCGCAAAATCTCAGTAACGTAAGTGTATCCTTGAATACCCAGTGGTTGTTTCCTACGGTTTTCCAGTATCGGCGGGATACCCACCATCGGCCTTTGTTGCCGTGCCGTTTACGCGCCCATTTCCATAGGAGGCCGAACAGCTCTTTGTCCATTCTTGAGAAGATTCTTTTGGCCGCTACCCTCTGATGATAATTTGTCCATCCTTTGATGATTGGGTTGAGCATGGCTATCAGGTCGTCTTGCTTTACTCCTCTGTGGTTGTGTATGACCTCTCGTATCTTCTCCAGGACCTTTTGCTGTGATTTCTTTGACGGTTTTGTCAGCACCTTACCGCTGTGGTATTTTCTGAAGTTCCACCCCAGAAAATCGAACCCTTCAGAGATATGAGTTATCACGGTCTTTTCTTCTGATAACTGTAAACCTCTTTCCGCTATGAATGTACGCACCAGTTCCTTTATGCTCTCCGCAATCTCTCTGGTTTTGGCGGTGATTACAAAATCATCCGCGTATCTTACCAGGTTGATCTTAGGATACACCTTTTCCTGCTGCCGCATTCTTTTTGTTTCATTTTGCAGGAGTTCCTCTATTCCGTTCAGTGTCACGTTAGCCAGTAGCGGGCTTATAATTCCGCCCTGCGGTGTTCCGCTTTCTGTCGGGAAAAGCTGGTGTTCGTATACATAGCCCGCTTTCAGGAATTCTTTAAGTATGCGCTTGTCCATTGGTATGTGTTGTACTAACCAGTCATGTGCTATCTCATCGAAACAGGCTTTAATATCCCCCTCAACCACCCACTGCGCTGAAATCTTTTGTGACAGCGATGTGAATAACTGTTCGCAGGCGTCATGGCAACTCCTTCCCTTTCTGAACCCGAATGACCTTTTGTCGCTCATACTTTCGATGATAGGGTCCAGGGCCAGCGCTTCAAGCGCCTGCATAGCCCGGTCGGTCATTGTCGGAATGCCCAGGGGACGCTTCTTTCCGTTGCTTTTTTTGATATATACCCGCTTCAATGGTTTCGCTTTGTAACCCTTCGTTTCAAGTTTGCTTACCGCCCGGTATTTCTTTGACGGAGTATCCCATTTCTCCTTGTCTATCCCTGCAGTTCTTTTCCCGGTGGTACTGGTTACTTTCCGTATTGCCCACAGTTTCGCGTAATACGAATGGGTGAGCATCCGTTGTAGCTCCCGCACCAGTTTCTTGTTACCTTCGACCATCGCCTTTGCGATTCGAGTTTGCGCTTTATTGATGAAGGCTTCAACCTTTGCCCAGTCAATTATTTCCCAGGGCAAGGCACCCGTCTTCGGGTCTATCCCCGCAGACCTATTGTCCGATTCATCCAAGTTTGCAGTCCTCACGGTATACACTTCTCCCTTGTTCATAAAGCTTCGCGAACCTACGGTTCTATCTCTCTTCGCAAACTGAGACCACGGTGTAAGTCGGCCTCCTTTCGGAGTACCTCAAATCTTGAAAGGCTATGCACCCCATTACAGGGCGCCATTCGCTTTTTACACCATTCCTCTGCCCGCTGTTTCCCTCGTGGGGCATACATCGGGTTTACCACGTTCCGCTTGAATACCAATTCGATACGGTTTAGAGCCTGCCACGAGCCCGGGGTTACTTGTCCATTTTATCCAGCTCTGGGAGAAAACCTGGATACGAACCCTTACTTTTTAGTTCAAGCGTATCAATCCTTTTCGCTTGTCGTGCCTCACGAGCCTGGTGCGCAGTTCGAGTAATCTGTTCATGCCGTATCATTTATGCTGGCGTTACCGGAATAAGATTATCCGTTTACCGCTTTTGTCCCCACAGCTTAGCACCTGTCCGTTACCAGACACGCACCTGTGGGTAGCATTACCCCAAATGGATAGGGTAGACTAAAGGGCATTCATTTTCTTTCACCTCCTTTTAATACCTTAGTCAGCTATATCAAGCGACATCGTGTCGCACCCCCCTTGTCACGGCCTTTGCTATTGTGCCCGTTGAGCGGGCACGCAAAGGCCGCACCAACCCTCCGGCGCTCCGCGCCTCCGGGTCCGGGACCTTTCTTGCCCCCTCAATGCTGCTTGTCCGGCTCTTTGCAAAAAAGACGCAACCCTCGCCGCTCTTTGGCAAGGCCGGCCGGTGGTGTGTTTTTCCCCGGCCGGGGGGAGCACTGGGGGAAAATTTGTGGCCCCCAGTGCCCCCCCTTCTACCGGGGAAAAACAAAGGGTGGGGCAGGGGACCAAGGGCAGCATAGCTCTGTCCTTATCAGCCCGGTAATTTATCGGGTTATCTTAGGAGGTATCTTATGGATACCAACAAGCGTTTCTATTCTCCGCAATTCTCTGGCCTGGCCGCAATATCCGTCAGGCGTCTGGCGTGGGCTATGCGCAGATCCATGCCCGCTACGGTGGACCTGCTAGTCAAGCTCATGCCCACCATCATAGACCCTGCAAGGGTCTGCATTAAGTGTCAGGACACCACAAAATGCCATAGTTGCATATTTGGCAAACTGTCCACGGAACAGGATCAGGCCGCATTATTGGCGGATCTCTAGTTGAGCAGCACCCCCCGCAGTTGCGGGGGTATCAAAATCAAGGAGCATTAAAATGCCATCCAAAATGACCTACTATCAGGTATTCTCCCAGGTCTATCCCGGTCATTATAACCGGGTATTAGTCCACACCCATATTTTCCCGGTTCAAGCCCCAGCCCTCCCGTCTTGGGTTTCCATCGGCAACTTCCACACCTTACGCCGTAATTTCCCCGACCAGGAATTGGCACAGAAATGGGCGGACCATCTTCACACCGCCCACGCAAAAGGCCCCGTCAAAAATCCCATCCTTGACGGCTGCCAGGGCGAACTATTTTGAAAGGAGCAGATATGAGCGTAATAACGGTCTTAAAAGTTTTCAAGCATTCCATACTCATAACCCCGCAGGGGGAATTCAGGATTGAACGGCTTTTTGCTACCAGCAAGGCCGCCCATAAAGCCCGGTATTTTTACTATTTCACTGATAACGGTGTAAAGATTTTTATCCATCGGAC
>JAITNP010000142.1 GCA_031290455.1 Treponema sp.
ACCTGCCAACAGCTCGGCCTTGCCATAAAAGGCTTGCGTCGCTCCACCCTTGCCAACGGTTCCAGGGAGCCGTGCAAAATAACGGCGCCGGTGGAAGTCCACTGGAAGGACCGCGACACTTCTTGCGAGGCGATTGTGTTGCCCAACGCGGCGGAGGTGCTCCTCGGCGCTATTCCCCTTGAGGGCATGGATCTCAAACCCGTGGCTGGGGAACTGGTAGGCGCCCACGGAGACGAGGTGCTGTATTTAATTGTCTAGGGGCAACAGCATAGGCAGGGGTGGAGCTGGCATAGTGTGTTTTCAGGAGGGTTTGTGTTAGATTATAAGCAGGAGGAACGGGAATCGTGAGGTGTTTAGTATGAAAGCATTAGTACTTGAATCGGTTAAGCAACTGAGTATTCGGGATTTCCCGATAACCGAAAGGGTCGGGCCATTTGATGTGAAGATTCAGATAAAGGCCTGCGGTATCTGCGGCAGCGATATCCATTATTATACTGAAGGGGCCATCGGTGATTTTGTTGTCAAGGAACCGATGATACTGGGCCATGAAGCCGCCGGGATTATCATTGAAAAGGGTGAGCAGGTTAGGAATTTTGCCCTCGGCGACCTTGTGTGCATGGAACCGGGTATCCCCAATATGCGCTCCCATGAAGTGCTGGAGGGGATCTATAACATCGATCCTGAGGTGGTCTTCTGGGCTACTCCGCCGGTGCATGGATGCCTGCGGGAAACCGTGGTCCATCCCGCTCAATTCTGTTTTAAACTCCCCCAGGGCATGAGCGCGGCGGAAGGCGCCATGATGGAGCCTTTGGCAATCGGCATTGAAGCGGCAAAGAAAGCCGCCATTAAGCCTGGCGACACGGCCCTGGTGGTCGGCTGCGGGACCATCGGCGTTATGTGCGCCATTTCCGCCTTGGCCGGGGGGTGCAGCAGGGTGTTTATTTCCGACATAAAAGCGGAAAAACTTGCCATTGCCGGGTCATACCATACCAATATCGTGCCGGTCAACACGGGGAAGGTACATCTGCAGGAATACATCATGCAGGAAACCAATGGCCTGGGCTGTAACGTGGTGTTTGAGGCATCAGGAAGTCCCCAGGTGTATCCTGACTTTTTCAGGTGCGCCAAAAAGGGCGGAAAGGCGGTCCTCGTGGGCATGATGAACGGCACGGTTCCCCTGGATGTTGCGTTGCTGCAGGGCCGGGGCTTGAGTATCGAAACTATATTCAGATACATCAATTGCTTTGACCGGGCGATTGCCCTGGTAAACGCGGGAAAAATTGATATTACGCGCTTCATCAGTAAGACCTTTCCCTTTGAGGATTCCATTGCCGCTTATGAATACGCTGCCGCGGGCCATCCCGATGTGGTGAAGGTGATGATCGAGTTATAAGGTGCAGGGACCATGTATGAAATCCTTGCTGCCGAAGGATATGGCCTGGGGTTCCGTGGATTCAGCGCCATAGATCGATACCTAGGGTTTCACCCGCTTCCCGTTACCTGGGTTGAAACCGATGCGGATCTGTCCGTCCTGGCCCGGCTGTTTGAGGGGCTTCGTTTTCCCGGTGTGGATATTGCCGACGCTGCCCTTGATACCGATGGTCAAACCTGGTACGTTCGCTGCATCGATCCCGATGAGGACCAGAGGGTTTCATACAAACTGCTGTCCCTTACCCAAGACCAAAGAACCGGGCGGTTCCAGGACCCCTGGGCCGGACCTGATATGCCCTGGGGTCTCTATCCCCTGCTGCGGGAGTTCCGGGATGGTTCGCCCCGGAAGGATAGCGCCGTACCGAAACCCGTGGAACCCTGGTGGGCCGGGCTTGATCCGGACACCGGCTATTACCAGGCCGCCATGGATGGCGCCTTGATTCTGGCGCGGTACGGGGGAGCGGTGGACAACACGAAGCCCCTGCCCATACACAGCATTGCCCAATCTTTCCGGGATCTCCCCGGCGACTCCCCGCCGCGGGAGGAGCAACAGCGGGTACTGCTGACCTGTTTGCTCCTGTCCCCCCGACCCGGTCTGGGGATGGAATTACTGAAAGCCTGCGGCTTTGTGGTGGAGCTATGGCCGGAACTTGGCATCTTGGATGACGTGGACCATTCCAAGGAATTTCACCCCGAAGGGAATGTATGGAACCATACTATGGAAACCTTCCGCTACCGGAAAACCCTGGATCTCCCCTTGTCCCTGGGACTGCTGCTCCACGATGTGGGAAAGCCCCGCTCAATAGCTTCAGGAAACCACCGTTTTGCAGGCCATGCGGAACTGGGAGCCGGACTGTCCCGCAAATTCCTTACCCGCCTCGGCTTTGATCCCCCCTTAATACAGGATATTTGTTATCTGGTTAAAAACCACATGCTTCCGGCGGCCCTTCCACGGCTGCCGCTGACCAGGACCCAGGAAATCCTGGAATCCCCCCTGTTTCCGACGCTCCTTGAACTCTACCGCTGTGATGAATCCTCATCATTTAAGGGCCTGGACGGGTATTACAAAAGCAGCGCCGCTTATCAAGCCTATTTACGATACCGCCGTAATCCCTACCGGTCAGCAGATGGCAAAAAGATGCAATGAGGACTATGTTTGACGTCAAGGGGAATTTGAAAGTGTCTCATTTACAAGGTATCTCATTAATGTTAGCATTTTAGTATGGATGTATGCTCTGGTCCTCGGCCTGTTCATCGCTTATCCGCCATGATTCCTCATGCGCTGGCGCTCTTCATGATCCTCTGTCAATTCCGGCTCCTGGCGGAGGACCTGGTGGAAACACCGGTTTTTATCGCCACCTTGATCGGCGGCTTTGTTGCGGCCTGGTTTCTCACCCAACGGAAACTGCCTCCGGTTCCGGCTTTCGTAACCCTTGCCCTCATACCCTGGATTATCCGGCTCTTCATCGCCTTCCCCCGGTTGTTTGTCCCAGGTACTGCGGTGGTCCTGGATTCCCTCCTCCTCAACCTGGATCGTAATAACTTTGTTTCCATCATGCCCTTTTATTGGGCCAGTCTCTCCACCTATTTTTCGATACGTTCACGGACCTTTCTGCGGGTGGATATCATTGCCTCAACGACCCTCCTCCTGGTGCTTTTTTGCGTTGCGTCCACGGTGAATATCGAAGCTTACCGCTGGCCTGTTTTAATGATCGCGGTTTTTGCCGGAATCCTTTTCTTGCAGCTCCTTGCCCTTATCCTCTCGATACCGCCGGAATACCGGCTGCGAAGGAAAGAAAGCTTCTTCGCGGGGCTTGCCCTGTTCGCCCTGGTGGTAACCGGCGGCATCCTGTTTCTCCGTCCCTTCCAGGAACAAGCGGTGAATCGCGGCGGGGGACTCCTGGAACCGAATCTGTTCCATTTTGACTTTTCCCAGGTCCTGCGGCTGGAAAGTGAAATCAGTATGAACGACGATCTGGTGCTCATCGTCAAGAAAGACGCCGAAGATACCCATATCCTGCTCCGCCGGTATGTGCTTTCGGGGTATAACCCCAAGCAGGGCTTTTTCCGGGAGGAAAGTCTCGACGAAAAGACCCATCCCCAGCAATTGCCCAATCGCAGGACGGTTCTGGAAGCTGAACTGATTGAGGCGTACCGGGTTACCAATCAGGAATATTACCTGGTTAATTTTGATTCCTCCGCGTTCATCGGCATGAACGAGCCGGTGGCAATTACCCCTTTTGAAAGCTGGGATGCATCCTCATTCAATGCGGCCTATGCGGTTCAAAGCCATACCAGCGAAGCCCTTCCTTTTGAGCTGATCGATTCGGTGCCGGGAACCCCAAGCCCGGAGGCCCTGGATTTAAGCCCCGAAGCATACGCCTTTTATACCGAATACGGCCAGGATGCACGAATCGCCGCCTTTGCCCGGGAAATAACCGAGGACTTTGAAAACTACTGGGAAAAAGTGCAGGCCATCTATGAGCGGCTGAAATTCCGGGAATACCGGTACAGCCTCAAACCCGGCATTGCCCCGGACGGGGACCAGCTCGGCTTGTTTCTCTTTCAAACCAAGAAGGGCTATTGTTCCTATTATGCCTTTGCCATGACCCTGCTCCTCCGTTCCCTAGGCATACCCGCACGGGTGGGGGCGGGGTTCTTCATCGACCCTGAAACCAATACCTTCGATTACTATCCGGTCCGTTCCGACATGGCCCATGCCTGGGTAGAGGTTCGTTTTCCGGGGTACGGCTGGATAGAATATGATCCTACCACGGAAAATCTTGCGGAAGGGGAGGAATTCCGCTTTTCCTCCGGGGTGCCCCCGGAGCTTTTTGAACGGCTCATGAAGGAAATCCTGGATAACCATTCCCGGCTGACCCCCAAAGAAGGGGCCGATGAAGAAGCCGCCGCCGGCAGCCTCATTTCTTTAAGGAACCACGCGGTCCGTTTCATCAGGACCTACTGGCCCGCACTGCTCCTGGGCATCCTCTGCATCATCTTCATGGCTATCCGAACCCGGCATCTCCTTGGGGCAAGGTTGAGCCGGAATCCTCGGAAAAAGACGGTCCGGCTCTGGAACCATGTGGGGCAGCGCCTCCGCCTGGGGGGATATAGACGGGTATCCTTTGAGGCTGAGGCGGAATGGGCGCAAAACCTGGAGCGCCGTATCCCCGGGATATACGCCTTATATCAGGGGGTGGCAGCGGCCCGGTACGCCCCGGAATATACCCTGGAAACATTCAAGGGTTTTAAAGATCAGTATGATCGTTTCGCGGTTCAATATCGCAAAACCCTTTCCCTGGGGAGGCGTATCCTGGGATGGGTGCTGCCGCCCCTGGCCTTGATCCTCGGGGCGCAACACCAGGATCCATCCCACCGGCCCGGGGGACCCACTCCGGGAGGCGCCGCGGGGATCATGCTTGGTATCCTGCTCCTGTCCCTGGCCGGGGACGCCGCAGAAGCGCAAAACCCGGATGCCTTCGCATCCATCCCGGCGGAAGCTGATGCTCTCTACGATGATGCGCAACATGCCCAAAACGCAGAACTCTGGGAACGGGCCATCGAAGTGTACACCAGCGGCGCGGAAGCCTATCCTGAGGACCCCCGGTTCCCCTGGGCCTTAGGAAACCTGTATTACAACCGCCGGCTCTATGGGCTTGCCTGGGATCACTACTACAAGACCGAAAAGCTCCTGCCTGATAATCCCGATGTACTGTATCGGCTTTCCCGAACTGCCGGTTATCTTAACAACGAGACGGTTTCTGCGGAGTATCTGGAACGGCTCCTGGTCATTGAACCGGATAACAAAGACGCCATCGGCAACCTGGGCTGGATGTATTATAAGCTCCATCGTCTGGGAGCGGGGGAGCAGCTGCTCCGGGCCGCGCTGGAGCGTTTCGGCGCTGACCCGGATTTTGCCATGACCCTGGGAACCATCTATTCGGATATGTTCCGGTATGATGACGCCAAGCGCCAGTATCTTGACGCCATTGCCGAAGCGGAAGTAGTCGGGGATCGGTTGTTCGCGGCGGTTGCCCACTATAATCTGTCCATCCTAGAAACCCGGTTTTACCGGTTTGACCTGGCCTTTGACCGGACCAACGCCTCCCTAGCCGCCCAAAACCGCGCTTCCGGGCGGCTTGCACGGGGGGAATTATTCCTCCGCCAGCTTAATTTTAAGCAGGCATTTATCGAATATCAGGAGGCCCATGAGATAGATACCTCCCCCCTCTCCAAGGTTAATCTTGCCCAAACCTATCAGATTGCCGGACGCCTTGAAGAGGCCCGGCTCTATGCGGAAGATTGCCTGCGGGGGAGTGATCTTTCCTGGATGTTCAATTACGGTATTGACCCGGTGCGGTACAAACGGGACCTGCACGAAATTCTCTATGAAACCTATTCGGGGTTGGCAAAGACCGAAGGGTTTACCCCTTATGGCTCCTGGCAGGATCGGATACAGGGTGGTTTTCGGGAGATATCCTACCGGTTCAAAGCACGGGTTCACCAGCAGCTTTTTCGGAAATACAGTCTCATCTCGGCGGATGCCTATAAAAAGGACAACTATGGGGATGGGGAACCCCACCTGGACGCGCTGATTCAATATTATAATGCCTTCAAGTCCTATCCCCATCGCGCCTTGAGCTATCTCCGCAAGGCCCGGGACTTTGAAGTGGCCCTTATACCCGAAGCAGACCCTTCTTATGACCTTGAGGAAGGCAGCGTTTTAAAGAACGTTGATCTGCTGTACACGGTGTTGCCCCAGTTTGATCCGGTTTGGGAACGGGATATGATCGCCGGGGTGTATAGCGAATTGGCCGAGATACACGGGAAGGGCAGCAGGAAAGCGGAAACCAGGGATGCGGCAGAACGGCTCTATTCCCTTAACCGGGGAGCGCTGCGGCAAGAGGGAATCAAATTACCGGTGGATCTGAGGATTGACGCCTCAGGGACAGCGAATAGCCTCCGGGCTGCAGCAGCCATCCGTAAGGCCATCAAATCGGCAGGGATCGATCCTGCTCCGGACCGTCGTTTCCGGCTCACCATAACCATCAATGACCAGGCAGCCGGGCACATGGCCCTCTGCGAACTCTACGATGGGGGCCGGGGCATTAACGTATTCCGCCGAACCATCCCCCTTGCCTCGCTGTCATCCGTTGATATAAGCGCCTTTGTTCGAGCATTGGGGGATATCGTGTTTGATGAGTGAGCCACTAGTACCCAGTCATCTATGAAAAGGTGAATAAGTATGATAAGCTCATGGTCATAGAATCCAACCATTGGAACTTACGGCTCATACGGGATATCTGATAACCATGGCTTATCGGATCGTATTCCGACGATAGAACAAGGCAGGAAGTAAGCGTCTGGAACCAAATCAGAAACGAAAAGGTGTGCACGATCGATTGGCGGTTTACTACTGCCGATGCCCGGATCAAACTGAAGCGACTTTATTCACGGTTTAGTTCTTGACTGGGTACTAGGGTACAACTGAGCGCCGACGGTGGTACGGTAGTCAACCAAGCTAATCCAGCAGCTACGGTAGGCAAGAACGCCATCGCCCTGCTTTCCACCCCGGATGGTAAAATTCTTATTTCCGCCCTTGGGGGTTACCAGAACGGCGGTACCACCAACGCGGACCAATCGGTTCTCCAGTCTGTGCCTGCTTTTGCAGGCTTTGGTACGGTAACAACATTGATCAAGGGCGATGGCAGCCTCCTGCCTAATCCTCCTGCGGTCACCTCCACCGGCAACTACGACATTCATGCCGTAACGCTGAACTTGGACGGCAGTGTTCTCAACCTCCTCACCGTAACCTACGACACCAATTACAATGCCTGCTGGCGGCTCTTCCAGGCCTCGCTTGCGGAACTTGAACAATACCCCAACTTGACAATCTCCCAGGCGGTAGCATTAGAAGTAGACCCAAATACCCACAGAAAACTTCTTATACAACTTGATTCGGGCTTTGGTACTCCCGGCTACTACTGAGATCTGGGCTATTTGATCGACAACCACCTGCTGGTGTTCGTCAAGGGTACGTCTATCCGGTTGAGCCCGGACGGCGCTTATCTCCCCACCTTCAAGCTGTTCGACGCCAATCTCTACGACGGCGCGGTCGCAGGTATCAACATCAACTCCGTGGACCTTATCGGGAATTTAACCACTCAGACGGCCAAGGGCATCCACGCGGATAACCGGCTGAACAAGGCCCACCACGGTATGAAGGCGATTGCGCGGGCTGCACAGGCAGCCAAAAGCTGCCAAGGGCGGCGCAGCAGAAGAAGAAGGTAAGAAATAATTCTTGTGCCGTAGGTGAAATGCGGGGTTTACGGTGTTATTCGCCGTAAACCCCGCTGTTTTACCCCTACCCAGAGGAGCTGATAATGAAAAACTCAACGCGGGACGCGCTTGTCGCGTTTTTAATGGCGGGGCTTTTGTGTCTCGCCGGGTGTTCGGATCTCTTTTTGAAAGGTCCCCCGGTGCCGGGGGATCCGGCCGCCGGGGACGTTACCCTGACAATAGAGAGCGGCGGGGAACGGACGATTTACCCGCAGGCCGGCCAGTTTTCAAAAATTGTCCTAACCTTTGCACGGAAAGACGGAGAAGGAACCCTTCCCCCGGTGGAGGTACAGGGGGGAGCGCGCCGGTCAACCTGGATCCGGGAGCCTGGGAAGTTACCGCCAGCGCCTGGAACGGTGCGGAAAGCCCGGTTGTGGTCGCCCAGACCGCAAACACCTTAACCTGTACCGGCGGCCAGGTAACCGGCAATACCCGTTTTAGCCTTGCCCCGGTGGGAACCGGGCCGGGTACGCTGCGGTATGCGGTAAACCCGCCGGAGGGCCTTACCCTGGACGGCGCGGGCAGTAAAATAACCATTGAACAGGACGGCGCGGTCCTTGCCTCCCTTAATGGGGAAGGGTTTACCGCCGGGGTACTGCCAGTAAGTGGGGCCGTAACCGGCGCCCTGTCCCTTGCGCGGGGCAGGTATACCGTAGAGATACTGCTTGCCCCCGCCGGGGAGAATACCGCCGCAGTGTACCGGGAAGCGGTGGTTATTATGCCGGGCATGGTTACGGAAATAGCCTTTCGCCCGGAGGCCGGGGACTTTCTTGACCCGGAAGCCCGGGCGGTTCTTACCACCGGGGGCGGGGTATTCGCCAAAACAAGGGACAACAGTTCCCATACATCCATACGCGAGTCCGGGGGAAGCGACGTAAACCGGACCCAGACCCTCTATGTTCCCCATTGGACCCCTGCGGCGTACTTTACCTTCTCCAAAACTGCGGCCCAAAGGGTCAGCGTGGGCGGCGTTGACGCAGGGCGCGTTACCCTGGGTTCCGCCGACACGGTGGTCCAAACCGACACCCTCCAGGTGTTTACCGTGGACACCACGGACATTGCCGAGACCGGGGGGGAACGGATCTTTACTCTTACCCTCAGCGAGGCCGGCAAGAGCAGCGTTACCTGGACGGTAACCATTCCCGTGCCCTACCTGACGCACCTCCACTATAAAGCCCTGCCGGGAAGGTTGGTGTACGTACAGGGGGAAGCTTTCGATTTTGCCGGTATCAGCTTGAGGGGTACTATTCGGACGGAACCTACGAAGCCGAAACATCAGGCTATATCGTGGAAGATTTTGATTCCGGCGAAGCTGGGGAAAGCTTTGTTACCATTACCAAACACGGCATAAAAGCGAAACAGTACAATATAATTAACAATTCCAGCAATTTTTACCCGGATGATAGAGAGGGTGTTTATATCGAAGGCGTAACGGTAACCATCATAGATGCATCCGTACAGGAACTGTTCTTTGATTACTGTCTTAAGCGCAGCGAAGAGGTTACCCAGCCGGATCGCTACACCGTACCCCTGGGGCGCACCCTGGTGCTGGCCCCGGTTAAGTGGTTTATCCCGGACGGCGCGGTCTTCGAGTGGAAGGTAATAACGATGTGCAGGGTTCCACCACAGAGTACCTGTCCCTTACCCCCGCCGCGCAGGGAAACTACGCGGTAACGGTAACGGCGAAGATCAACGGAACGGCGGTGGCAAGCGCTTCTACCACCGTGGCATGTGTCGCGCGGGAGGGAACGTACAAATGGAGGGTTACGGGGGATAGCTCCTATAAGGCGGCACGGACCGCTTTCGGGCTGGCCCCCGGGCAGTTTACGGAAACCCCCAAATCGACGGATCCCAACGCTACACTTCTCGGCGCCGGGGGCTTCGACGGCTATTCTATCTTTGCCTTTGACCACAGTATAGAACGGCAGAGGGTAGATGGCGTTGAGCTGTACATTCGAGGCAACGCCTTCTCGGGCTGGAGCGAACCGGGCACGGTCTGGGTAATGCAGGACGAGAACGGCAACGGCAAACCCGACGACACCTGGTACGAGCTTATAGGAGCCAGGACCTTAAGGCCCGAAACCCTGCGGCGTTATTCCGTTACCTACCGCAGGGACGGGAGCTGGATAAGCAATGTCGGCGGCTCGGGGACCATCGGTCCCCTGATGCGGTACCGATCCACCGCGGACTGGGAAACCTATACCAATACCCGGCTTGTTGATGACGCCTGGTACATCGGAGCTACGTGGAAGGGATATGCGGATTGCAGTTCACGGTTCAGTATCGGCAATGCCATACAGGTGGACGGTAGTGCTATTGATCTGGCCTACATAGACTTTGTACGGGTCGCGACGGCGGTCCACTACTATCATTCAGCTTTTGGCGAAATATCCTCGGAATACAATTTACCCCTGGATAACACCATGACCAACTCGGAATTAATTTGGGAGGGCTTGGAGATGGGTTATAAGTCGTACCGCTACGAATTGATAAACAATTCCGGCTATGTCCTTACGATTACCCTGGGAAATATGTCTCCCTTTAATCTAAACCGGGCGGAACCTATGGGCCAGTAAGGGTGCGCGCAAAAATAAGTTGACATAAAGAAATAGTACGCTATAATGGAGTAATGGATAAAGAGCAAGCGATAGAAAAAATAAGAAGGCAATATGCCACCTTATCACCCGTATTGGACGAGCGCAGCCGG
>JAITNP010000024.1 GCA_031290455.1 Treponema sp.
CGATGCAATAGAAGTTTTTGCCTTTCTGATTTTGCCTCTGCCCCAAGAAAGTCGATGTCAACAGGATTTTGCCGGCGAATTTGCTTGTAGGCATTATTGTCACTATCCAGCACAGATACAACGAGAATCAACTTTTCGGGACAATCTTGCGCAATCTCGGAGAGTATTTGAATAAAATTAAAAGCATTATCCCGGACCGGAACCCCATCCTTTTGTTCCGGCAAACTGTTATACCAAGTTTGAAATTCATCAAGAATAAGACAAACCTTTTGGTCGGAGAACATTCTTTCCAGTAAACTTCTTGAAGGAACAGGCCGCCTCTTGCCATCAAACTGACCGCGATAATACTCACCTCTGGGATGGCGATCAAAAAGCAGATCCCACAAAAATGAATACTCGAAATTATGAACCGCTTCGGAAATCGGGAAGTAATCCCGCAGCAGCTTTATCTCGGCTAATTCGGGCTTACCCTTTGCCGACCAATCCTTCAGCCAGGTTTCAATCACATCCGGTGAAGCTATGGCATGGTGCATGAGGGCCATGATATGTGATTTACCGCGTCCCCGCTCCCCTTTAAGCACAATGGGCCGTCCCGCCTGTGTGTCGCTAATGGCCCTAAGCGCTATTATTACGTCTGTGGTGGGGTATGTGATGGAGAGGATATAGGCGGCATCCCTCTGAACCGCGCCTTTTTTATCGTCTGTCCGCAGTTCTATGGCCGTTCCCGGCATACTTGAGCCGAGAAACTCGTCCCTTAACCTTAATCTAAGCATCAATCACCCACTTTTATTGGAATACCAGAAAGTATAACGCATCTCTCTTAGTATGTCTATGGTAGCCAAAAGATTGTTAAATAGGCAAAACGGCAAAAATTCCAGAAGCTATATAAAAAAGTAGACTATTTTTGATTCTCGCTTCCCCACCTGGCAAGTTGCCGAGTAGAATATTTCCCTAATAGCGGCCCCCGTAAGCCCTAAACTGACCCACCTGAACGACGAAAATTCGCTGGCCCTGGCCGCTGCCCTGTTCCCCCATGAGGATTGGATATTGAAGGAGCCGAATATCTGAGTAGCCCAAAGCCGCCTTTCAGAAGAATACCGGGAGCCGGAGAAATGGGACAAAGACCTCCCTTGAGGTTGCCCAGAAGATTGTGGAGGGGCGCTCTTTGATGCATCCTGACAAGCCTTTACACGCGGTACCGGTAAAGAATTGAAGAGAAAAAGAAACTCAATTAATATGTTCATCAAGAGCATCATTGCTCCTATTAGGGAAATTGTGGCCGAGGCAAATGAATTGGCGAATATGCGTTTTGATATACAGATACCCAAGGAACGGCAGGACGAAATCGGGGATTTACAAAAAGCGCCCTTATCCATTCGGGATACTTTACCAAAAAACAGAGGGAACATAAGTATGAACATCACGGGCACCAGAATATCAGTCAAAACTTGAATCTTTCAATCGAACAATCCTTAGCGGGTTTGACTGTTATTAACAGGATACGGGCAGTCTCAGCAAGGCGTCGGAGGCTGGACAGAAAATGATTGGTCAGTTGACGGAAGCATTAGAACGAATTACGGAACAGTCGGCCTTTCTTGAGGAAACGAACGCCTCGCTGGTCAACATCGCGGCCCAGACGAATATTCTCGCCATGAACGCTGCCATCGAAGCGGGCAAGGGGTTTGCGGTCCCGCTGGAGGATATGGACTAGGAAACCCCGCGGCTGGCGAATTGGCTGGGGCCCACGGTGACGAAGTGGTGTGCATGCTTACGTGAAGGGTCGCGACCAGATTCTTTCTTTGTATGCGTTTATCCCTTACTTTTTTGGTATATTCGGTATTTTAAAAGCGAAATCCGCTTGTCTTTTGTTTTGATATGTCGTATGTTTTTACTGATAATCAATTGTTGCAAAAACATATTGATTATCTCAAGGTCCGTAACCATTCCAAGGTATAGACGGTTAATGCCGTTATGAGGAGCTTAAAAAATGATGAAAAAGCCGCGTAAAACGTCATTTGCTGTATTAATAACGGGGATTTGTGTAATGATTATCGTGGGTATTACGGTATCCTTGTCCCTTATTTCGATGGTTAATCTGCGTTCCAGTGCCCGCCGGCAGACGGAGACCAATGCCAGAGAAAACCTTGAGCATGTACGGGATATGGTAGTGGCTGAATTCAGCCAGTGGTCGGCCCTGGTACGGCAGACGGCAGTCGCGGCGGCGCCGCTTATGGCTACAGAAGCCCCGGACGAGATTATCCTGCATGATCTGTTCCGGGACATTATGGCCACCCAGACCGAGGTGGTGCTGATCTACTGTTCCGGCAACATTCCCTGGTATGAGCCAGGGGGGTTTACGGCCTTTAGCACCGATTACCGTCCGGATACGACCTGGGACAACACCATACGAAACTGGTTTACCGGCGCCAAGGCAAAAAACGGGCAGATCTCCTACGCGGTCCCCTACGTTGATGTGGTTACCAACAAGCTGACGACTGCCATATCGATCAACGTCTATGATAAACAGAAACGGGATGTGGGCATTGTTTCCGGGAATGTCTCCATAGGTTTTCTGGGGGATATGCTGAATGAAAGTATCTTCATGTCGGAACAGCATATCTATTTCCTGAATAAGCAGGGGCTTTTTGTTACCAATCCTGACAGCAACGCGGTGCTGAAAAAGGATTTTTTTACCGAAACCGGGTTTGATCACTACCGTACCAGCGTACTTTCCGCCCCTTCATTCTCTGCTATGGATGATGAGGTGTTCATGTATTCGGTGGCCATACCGGAAGTGGATTGGATTCTGGTGTCAACCATGCCGGTATCCGTTGTCTTTGCAGAGTCTAACCGGTTCATTCTTATCTTTATACTCATAAGCGTTTTACTGCTCCTTGTCTCCGCCG
>JAITNP010000249.1 GCA_031290455.1 Treponema sp.
TCAGAGACAAGCCTTGTTCGGTAAGCACCTGATTGAGGCTCTGCCGGTCGATCAGTGTCATGGCAGAGTACTTTTTCAAGTTGTTGTTCAGCATACCCTGTACATAGACCGGCAGCCACGCATTCTCCGCGCCACCTTCACTCACCGGGGTCAGCACTGCCAGCCGCAGGGCCTTCCCGCCGTCGCCCTCAAAAAACGGCTCCTCCAGTGCGGCTTCCATTCTACCCACCGCAGCCCGGGCCGAAATCTCAGCGTCCAGGCTGCGGTCCTGCTCCTTACCCCCGCCCGCCTCGGCGTAATGACCCATACATGCAAAGCATACCGCCAAAAACACCGTTTTTAGTACTTGGTTCATCATACCCTCCCTGCGACCTATCCTTTGGGTTTGGCCTCGGAAGGCTTTGGTGGATTCGCTGCAACTGCTGCGGCTGCCGCAGCAGTTGCAGCAGCCCGCTCTTTCATGGCCTGCTTAAAAATGGCATCAGCATCAAGCCGCTCATCCACCCCAAACTGCGGTATGACCCCTTCCCCGTTTACCGTGCGGAAAAGTACATCTCCGGTCGAGCCATAGGCCCAACTGTTCTCATTATTAATCAGATGATCCAGGACGGTGGTAATCGCCAGGGTATAGAATACCAAAGACGCATTGTTTCTCTTTTTACTGCTTAAGAGCATATCCAGTCGTTTGGAAATGGGATTGGATACCTGGAAAACGTAAGGGTCCCAGGGATTGTTGATACCGTCACAGGGGGACCGCTTGTCCGCCCCTCCTTGCTTGCTTCCCTGTTCTATGCCGGTGGCTATGATGGTAAGATATTTACGCAGTTTTCTGACTTCAGGATACAGGGAGGTAATATCTTTTCTTTGGAAAGGCGGCGGAAGAAGGGTATCAAATTGATAATAGGGAAGGAAATAAAGCCGCTTAATCCAATGCAATTCATTGTAGAGCCGTTTTGCATAATTTGAATTCCGGGATTCAATGGACGTTTCCAAAAGCTGGCAATACTCTATTAACCGGGAAAGGTATTCCTTAATAACACCGTTTTCAATATAATACTGCCAGTTATTGATGATTTCTCCCAAATACCGATCAATCGGCTCTGGATCGCCGTCAGGCCCAATAATGGAACCAAAGGAGACATACCGGAGCCCATAGAGTAATTCCTCCAGGATCCGCATCAATACCACCACCTGGAGCAGCGGATCCAGGGGGTTAAGCAGCTCAAACCCCTTCTTTAAATCCAGAAGATTCACAAAATAGGGATATAAATCAGGGTACGAGGGAAGCCGGTCCCAGCCTGCCTTGGGAAACAGGGATTGAAGGGTATTGAGACCCCGTTCTACCGCCTTCCGTTCCACCTCATTGCTGTTCTGTATGGCCCGCCGCGCCGCCGCTTCAGGGGTGTCCCCGCCTTCCTCGACCGAAACGGTTTCACCCGTAGACTCCTCCGATTGCTTATCCGTTTCGTCCCCCTTTTCGTGGTCCTTGCGCGCTTTCATTTCGAGGGCCATGATTTCTGGAGAAAGGCGATCCTCTTCGGATACGTACAGGAACGCGATGATGCGGTTCCTCCGTTCCGTAAAAAAGTGGTTGTAGGACAGCCATTTATCGGATAAGAGTTTCATGAGGAGGGGATACAGCAGGTAATGGATATCCTTCCGTACGGTCTCAAATGCATCCAGGGCCGTGTTGACCAGGGGCTGATACTTATTCTTTGCCTCCGTAGGACTCTCTATGTATAAGAGCTGATACAACAATTTAAAGGATGGTTTTATGTGGGCTTCAACATCCAACAGTTCCATGAGAAAGAGGGGTTTATACACGGCCCGGAGGATATCCGCAAAATCACGCACCCGGATATTCCGCGGATGGGCCTGCATGCGGGTCATATCACTGGTAATCCGTTCAATGTTCCAATACCGTATCACCTCAAGCACGGAAAACATAAAAGGGGATGTTTTTTTTAGCTGGGTATTGCGCTTCAGGTTGTTCCGGGGGAACAATGTCCTGGTAGAGACCACCAAAAGTTCAATCTGTTTATAGTATTCGTTCATCTTTTTGACTATAAACCGGGGATTTACATAATCAGGATCGGGATTAAAAAAGGAGAACATTGATGATAAAACCTGCCAGGAATTCTTTATCTCAAATTCCGAGTACGCGGCATACTTGTCCATCTTAAGCCGTTCCGAATAGCTCACCTTAATCGGAACCGAGGGATCATCCGCCTGGTCCCGCCCTTTCCCCGCAGTACCCTGCTGATTACCAGCCATATTACCGGCTTTCGACCCGGAAGCCAGCTCAACTCGCCGGTGAGGCTGGCTCGGGGAAGCGCCGCCCTTGCCGCCGCTTGCCCCGGACTTATGCTTTGAGCCGGAGGGCGGTGTTACCGGGGGCTTGTTTTTTTCGACCCCTACTTCTCCCCCCAGAATTTTAGCCATTCGTTTCGCTTCATCAGGATTAACCCCTAAACGACCCCTTACATGCTCCAGCTCGCCCGGAGCATATACCGCTTTTTCTTTGTCTTTTGCCATCTTTATACCCTCAGATAGAGTTTTTCTCCTAAACCCCACAAGTTACGCACCGGTATTTGATTTCCCTCAGCATCAAGGATCATACCATTAAAATAGCCCAAGGGAGTATCATATTCCGATGTCGTTACCAGCACATTAAAACCACTATGAATCTGTTCCTGGGGAGTAAAAACAAGATCCACCATACCCTCCATGTCCTGAATTATCCAATTCGAGGCAACTCCCTGGGGCATGGTAATGCGCACCGGCGGCAGGGGTGTCAACTTGCCGTCCACCCAAAGGGCATTCTCGTTGTTTTTAAAAGTCTCCTTCGCCTGATTTTCCGCAAGGCTAAAGCCATACCGGCGGTTTTCAGCGTCAATTGCGCAGGCGGTACACCACACCGAACGCATCTGATAAGGATAATACCCTTTAAAATCCCTGAAAACCCCGGAAGTTCTCCCCGGGTCCAGGGAAATATGCCGTCCGCCGAACACCATGTCTCCTCTGACGGCGGTAAGCGCCTTATACACGTACATACACCGATCTGCGGAAAACAGAAGATTCACCACCATGGGCGTAATCACCCTTCCATCCACATCATACTCCACATGGGCGGTAAAAGAAGGCCGTTTCCGGGTTGCCTCAATATCAAGATCAACCTTTATCGTATCAGCATCAAGCCAGTCATGGATACGGAAAAAAAACCCATAAGACCGGCTATTGATAGACCCATTGGAAAGTCCCCGGGGCATCCTCCATCCGCTAAAGGGAATAATCTTTCTAAACCGGAGCCGTTCCTTGGTATCCTTATCATACAAAAAAACCTGGGCCCAACGGTAATACTTGATGTTACTGAGAATCGCTTCAAGATAAAAGTGGTCATCTTGAACCATGAAAGATTCCCATTCTTTTATTCTCCAATCCCGTATCCATTTGGGAGAGGGAAATGAAAAAGGCCGCTGTATAGCCAGGAGATCCACCTCATCAAAGGCCGTGGTCCATGTTCCCTGAACGGGTTTTCCATTTTCAATGGGAGTACCCCGAGGGGTCTGTATTTCCCGAGTATACATTAAACCATCTTACCGTATATAAAACAACTTTTCCATAGGTATGGTAATACTTCCTCATATAAATATACCCATATTCCCTTTCAAAATACTGAAAATCGTAAAAAAACCCTGTTCCTGCAAAAAGAAGCAGGGGAGCTAAAAATCTAAGGGTGGGCGCGCTTGCCGCTGCGCGGCTTCGGTCAAGCGCCCGCCCTTGGATTTTTAGCTCCCCTGCTTCTTTTTGCACACTCTGGGAGGGGGAAAGCGGTGGCGGTCCGATTGTTCACTGGGCGGTTTTACAAGGTGGCGGTTTGTAAATTGGTGTAATCCAGACCAATGCCGTAGTTTCTCAAACCACTCCCGGTACTCAGGACTCGTCCGTAATAACCAAAACTACGCCGCTTTGGACAGCGCGTACCCCGAAAAAAGTCCCCCTTGTTAATCATTCGTGAGCAGAAAATCTATAATGTTCAGGTGTTTGATTCCTTCATAATCGGTAAAAGGAGTCCTATCCATGGAGAGTATTATTTTTTCGTAATTATCATCAATGGCTTGCAAGGGCTTAAGCTCCCGTTCCTGAACGCCCGGACTTTGCATGGTCCAGGTTACCTGATAATAGGTTTTTATGCCTGCTTTAAGCGTGATAAAATCCACTTCCAACGCGCCGGAATCCCCCAGATCCCTTCTTGAAGAGGCCGGTAGTTTACCGATGAATACCTGGTATCCCCGCCGCAACAGTTCAAGATACAGGATGTTTTCTAATATGCTCCCCATATCCGCGTTTTTTTTGCCCAGGGACCAGTAACGCAGGCCCATATCGACGATATAATATTTTCCGTGGTTCTTTAAGAATTCCTTGCCTTTAATATCGTATCTTCGTACCTTGTACAGCATGTTGGCATTTTCCAGCATTTTCAGATAACTATCGATAGTTTCATGGCTGGTTTTACGGCCCGAACTGATCAGGTAATCGCTGATCTTTTGAGCGGATACCATGTTTCCAATATTACTGGTAATGAATCTGACTACCTTCTCAAGGAGGTCCACATCCCGTATGGTATTACGAGAGACCACATCCTTCAGCAGGATGGTGTTGTATATACCGCTGAGAAAAGCGCGTACCAGAGCATCATCCCTTGGTATCTCTGAAAGTCCGGGAAACCCCCCATATTCTATATAGGCATTGAAGTACCCTTCAAGATTTTCCCTTGTTTCATGGCGGTTAAAGTCAAGATACTCCTTAAAGGATAAGGGCAGCATCTTGATTTCTATATACCTCCCGGCCAGTAAGGTAGCCAGCTCCGATGACAACATATAGGCATTGGAACCGGTGAGATATATATCGGCCTGTTTAAGCGCCTGGAGTGAATTAACCCCCTTTTCCCAACCTGAGACCTGTTGAATCTCATCTAAAAGCAGCCAGGTTTTCCCATACTTACCGGTACGGGGTTCCAGATATGATAGGAGATCACGATAGTCTCTGATATGATCAAACTCAACCAATTCAAAGTTCATCCGGATAATGGCGTCCCGGGGTACCCCATCCCCAAGCAGGTACTCCTCAAACAAATCCAGAAGCGTAGACTTGCCACATCGCCGTACTCCGGTGATAACTTTTATCGGAGCGGTTCCTCTCAGCTTAATCAACTGATCAAGATATATATCCCGTTGGTACATACGCTATTGTAACCCTAAAATCCGGAACCTTCAACATAATTTCCAATGCCAGAGGGGTGTTGCAAGTTCCGAAGAAAAGGGATTGTACCGGTTAAAATCCGGAAGCCAATCGTTATCGGGAACCAGTTCCTGGTAATACCCGTCTTCGATATCAAATTCCTCAAGCCAACGCAAAACCGTCTCGTATTCCTTTTCATGGACATACCGGTCAAGACTTCCCGGACCTTGTCCATTGGTCCCATTGCCGCCGCTGACCGGGGTGTACTGCATCATCACCGAAAGTAACCCACGGCCTTGGGCGTTTTCCGCAAACCAGTGAAGCACCGCTCTGGTGGAATCAAGATGATCCGGCAATACCAAATGCCGAATAACAACCCCCGATACCAGGGTCGCATCCTTCACACCCCGCCCTGTACGCTTTGTATACCGGAGCCCGCGATTTTTCATCATGCGGAGTATTGATGCTTGGGCACATTCAGGATAATCAGGGGCCTTAAAAAATCGGTTCCCAATCACCGGGTCCAGGGTTTTGAGGTCCGGGAGATAGACATCTATCACTTCCTCCAGGAGTACAAGCGCCGCCTCATGTTCATAGGCTGAGGAATTCCACAAGATCGGAATAGCAAGCCCAAGGGATTGCGCCATCCTGATTCCGGCAACAATGGCCGGAACCGCATGACTTCCGGTAACGATGTTAATGTTTTCTACCCCTTTTTCCTGGAGGACAAGACATATCCGGGCAAATTCTTCTGTCGTTACAACCCTGCCCATTCCATCTTGAGCAATTTGATAGTTTTGGCAGAACCCACAGCCCAGGTTACAGCCGGTTACAAAGATGGTTCCCGAACCGCCGGTCCCGGTAATGGGGGGTTCTTCTCCCCGGTGGATACCTGCTGCAGCAAGGCGCAGTTCCGCGGTTTCACCGCAATACCCTTTTGTACCGGTTATGCGATCTACGCCACAGTTTCGTGGACACAACACGCAATGCTTATAGATGGTTTCTGTGTTAATGGGTATGCTGCTATATGGAACTTATACAAATCTGCTTACGCAAATTGAAGTCCACTTGACGCTTCATCCAAGCATAGTTTCGCAAGCGCCACCGTATCAACGGTAGTCCTTGCCAGCGCTTTCTTGTCCACGTCCGGAACCGGTGTAGCCCACCGGGAAATATTTATCGCCGCGTTCAAATCGCGGTCTTTTTCTAGATCACAATCGGGACAGACGTAAATACGATCCTTGAGCGTTACATCATGTTTACCATGACCACAGGAACTGCACGTCTTTGAAGATGGAGCGAAACGCCCAACCAAACGCAGTTCTTTTGCACGGGCGAGGCTATGGTTTTTAACCATGCCTTGTACGTTCAAGTCCTCTAAAGCTATAACACCATACTTGCGAGTTACGGCGGCAGTGAACTTGTGGATGTAGTCGTTACGACAACTGGCGATGCTATAATGCGCCTGTCGCAGGGCATATAGGGTCCTCCACCACCGCTGAATTGAGAACTGGGAAGGACCTTCACCATGCTTGTAAGCCCGATCCCCTTCGGCAATACAGGTGTTCCAAGCAAGGCGCGATGAACCGAAGTGTTTGTTAAGGATAAGCTCAATCTTATGCGCTCGGTTCAAGTAAAGATTCCGATTTTTTGTACTGGGGAAATCTCCCCATGAGAAACAAAATCCGTGATCTTGTATCTAGTCATATCTTTAAATATAACCAAACATAAACAGAGATTCAACACTTAATTATGGCTCTCTTTTGGCATTATTTCTTGATATAATACTTCGTTCCAGCCGTTTAAGGGCCTGTTTAAAATCAGCATCCTGTATCTTTTCGTAAATCTCTGCAGGATATTGTTCTTCAGCCTGAGTTTTTTCAGGGGTAATTTCCTTCGGTCCTGGTTCTGCATTAGGTAAGGTTTTCATTACCGGCGTGGTTTTCATCAGCCTGGGATCACGGCTTAACCGGAAGGAAATGCCCGTTATGGTAAGCTCCGGGAAACAACGCTGAAATTCGTCCAGAAGCTGCCGCTGTTTGGTTTGCAGTATCTGAATCCAGCCGGGATGGTCCGCCTCAATAAAAATAACGTGCCGTTCCAGTTCCACGATCTGAGAATGGGTAGCGGCGGCGGCAATATTATGTTTTTCAACCATAAAAGTCCAGGAAGCAAAGAGTTCTGAATATTCCTGAGCCGTATTAAGCATCTGTTCGTCAAAAAAGAACGACAGGAGATCCCCTGCTTTTTTCATGTTCCTGCTACCTTCTTCCTTTCATGCCCATAAGCATTTTTCTCATAGATCGAATTATAGCTCATTAGAAAATATTAATCCATTATCAATTGTTTACGCTGCGCCGCCTTACGGCGGTTTGGTGCTTCGTTCGCTCGGGCGCCTAAAGGCTCCCACGCTCACTATGCACACATTTTTGCCGCCCTGCAATGCTGCTTTATCGGGCGGCAAAAACAGTCGTAAACAACCGGAACGTTATGCGAAACAGATGAATATACAAATTATTTACGTTTTTCTCAAGATGGAATTAGTTTAACGTCAAACGGAAATAAACTGAGCATATCGACACATCATACGGTGATGATACACCAGACATTCGATATTTTATTGAAAACAAAAAACTGGTAATTCCTTATACCATCAGGAATTACCAAATGGGCGATACAAGAGTCGAACTTGTGACCCCCAGCGTGTCATACTGGTGCTCTAACCAACTGAGCTAACCGCCCTCATTAGTATGTAATATACCAAAAAACATCCCGCTTGTCAATAGATATTTTCTCGTCAAGCCGCTTTTAAAACCAGACCTGTTTTATCAGCGGCTCAATTACTATCTTACTGACGTTCACGGATAACGACATTTATCTCAATCTTGCCGTTCTTACCCCCGGGTCCCAGTTCCATGGGAACAATGAGGGCCTCCACATCAAGGTTGGTTGATATTTCCATGTTGTCACCGGTAAAGAGCGCCGGCGGGGTGAGGTCAAACTTAAAACCCAGATCATGAAGCTTGGTAACCGCCTGGGCGGTTATCATATTTGCAAGCTCGTTGATGGTGGCCTTCACCATTTCGTCAATCGTTGCAAATTCCTCACCGTTCATGGCCCCCGCCACAAACAATGCCGTGGTTTTAGTCATATCGAAAAGAACCCGCCCTTCAACATCACCTGCCAGACCCACTAAAGCTGCAACACCCATGATCGACATCGTTGAGGACTTTAGATACAGATCCCCCCGCCGGACATCAGTATTAACAACTTCTTTGAGTATATTAAACGCCGCTTCCACAAAAGGGTTAATATATTCAACTCTCATATAAATACTCCTTTCAATAATTACTATTCATTACGCATAAATGCGGAAACCGTATCCTTCCCAACCGGCCGCCATTTTTCCCCGGATAGGATTTCATTAGTTCCCAGAATAACCAGTCCATGTTTCTTTAGTTTTTCATAGAAACTATCGACGAGTTTATCCTGGTCCTGGACCGGGAAGAAAGACAGCATATCCCGGACAAGGATAATATCCAAATTCGGCATGGGATTGTCGTTCAAGACATTATGGTATTCAAAGACGATTGAATCCTTGATAGTCTGATTGAAACTATACCCATTACGTCCCTTAACCATGAAATTCCGGTAAAATTCCGGGACATCATCCTCATCAAAAACCATGTTAGGCGCCTGAGATATGGCCATGACATCGCTATCATTGGCCCAAATCTTGATATGGCCGTCGGGATAACGGGTCTTTAATATACAGGCAAATGAAAAAGTTTCATGGCCCTTTCCGCACCCAATATCCCATACCTGGATATTATTTGAAGTCAGATCCGGCAAGGCCGCTTTGATCGCCTGAGCATAGGCATCGCTCCAGAATTCCCCAGTATTGGGAGAATAGAACCCGCTCAGATACGCATCCGCATCGGCAACGCCTTTAAGCTGAATATCCGATTCGCTCCGGGTGCTGCTCCATTCGACAAATTCTTTCTTGAGCCACGCTTCGTTCAGCACGCTGACATGAAACTGTTTCAGCGCCGACAGGCTTTCTTTGATAAAGCCCAAGGCAGAATCCGAAACCGCGGCAGGTTTCTGTTCAACCGGTTTTTCCGTACTGACCGGCGGCACATAAAAGGTTTGACCGGAAGCATCCTGAATCGAAGCAAGGGGTTTCTGCTTTTCATCTTCATGCTGGGTAAACATCCTGACCACATCAAGAATGACGTAGAGGGCCCCCAGTTTTTCCACCACCCCGGTCATGAATTTAATATTGATATCCCCGAATATGGGATGGGGCGGCTGGATGGTCTCGGAATTAATACCCACCACCTTGTCGATCTTATCAACAATAGTTCCGCATACACGCTCCTCAATACGGAGGATGAGCATATTTTCCTGGCCATCGGCATGTTTATCAATCGGCATGTGAAAGAAGGCCCGAAGGTCTATAATGGGAATAATGTCCCCCCGAAGATTGTATACACCCCGCACAAACGAAGCCGCATTCGGCACGTAAGTAAACTTATCCGCCTTGGCAATCTCCTTGATATTCATAATATCCACACCATAATCTTTACCCGACAGGGAAAAGGTTACCATCTTAAAGTCAACCGTATCGATCCGTTCTTTTTGTTCTTGCAGCTCGGCATTCACCGTTGCTAAATCTTTCATCACTGCTGCCATAAATTTCCTCGCTACCGCCTCCCTTCGTTATTTGTTCCCTTGTTATTTGATAGAAGCTTCACGGATTTGGCGTTGCTCCAATTCCTTGCGGAGTCCAAGCTCCAGAAGCTGGCTGACATCAATGATAAGGGAAACCGAACCGTCCCCCAATATTGACGCCCCGGCAATCCCCGGAGAATTGGTATATTGATCCCGCAGGGGCTTAATCACCACATCCTCCTCACCGATAAGGCTATCCACCATAAAGCCCATCTTTTTTTCTGCGGTCCCGACAATGACAATGAAATTGTAATCCCGCTGTTCTTCGGTCTGGATACCGAAAAGCCGGTTGAGCCGGAGCAGAGAAATAACATCATTCCGGATGTTAAAGACCTCGTGGTTGTCGATCATCCTGATCTCTTCAGGCTTGAGCCTCAAGCTCTCAATAACCGAGGTAATGGGGATGGAATATATCTCCGTTCCCACCCGGACCAGGAGGCCCTGAATAATAGCCAGGGTAAGGGGCAGCTTGATCGTGAATTTAGTCCCTTTCCCCCGTTCGGAGCTTACCGTTACCGTACCGTTCAGCTTTTCAATCTGCCGGCGGACCACATCAAGCCCCACGCCCCGGCCCGATATGGAGGTAATGGTCTTGGCGGTGGAGAAGCCCGGTTCAAAAATGAGATTGAAGGCTTCAACCTCGGTCAGTATCTTGTTGGGATGTACGATTCCCCGCTCAACTGCCTTGTTTTTAACCGCCTCCACATCAATGCCTTTCCCGTCATCGGCAATCTCGATGACGATCATATTCCCTTCATTGGCAGCCTTGAGGAGTACCATTCCTTCCTCTGGCTTCCCCGCGGCCTTGCGCTCCGCCGGAGCTTCAATACCGTGGTCAATGGAATTCCGTACCGAGTGCATGATGGGATCCAGCAGGTCCTCAATGACCGATTTATCCAGCTCCGTATCTTCACCTTCGATGACCAGGTTGATCTTCTTGTTAAGGCTCTTGGAAAGGTCCCGGACAAGACGGGGGAAACGGCTGAAGATTTGACTGATGGGCACCATCCGGATCCGCATGACCCCTTCCTGGAGTTCACCGGTGATACGTCCAAGGTTCTGGGCAGTGGATCGGAATTTACCCATGTTGGTTTTCATGGACGCTTCAAATCCGTCGAAGAGGGAGAAAATATCCCCGTACTGCTCACCAATTTCCTTGCGTATATCCTTAATGGAACGCCCCGCTTGAATGCTTTCAAGGTAATCGGGAAGGCTATCAAAAAGACTCTTGATTCTATCCCGGTACACCCCTTCCAGATCATTGAGCTGGTTTACCAGGTCGGTAAACTGATTGCTTATCTGGTTAAAGGTAGCCTTGGTGATAACCGTTTCGGAAACCAAGTTGAGGAGGTCGTCGATACGTTTGGAATCAACTCTGAGTATGGACCCGGCTTCCTTGCCCGCTTTCTTGGCATCCGCCGACTCCTTGGCGCCGCTTAGTTTGGCAACCCCGGCGTCATGTTCGGTCCCCTCGCCGGCAGGTTTTGCCGGGGCAGGAGCAACAGGTTGCGGTGCAGAAGCGGCTGCAACCGCAGGTGGTGGGGTTGCAACTTTCACCGGAGCAACGGCCTCTGGTTTTGGCATCCCAGGAGCCACTATTTTATTAATATCGGAAATATCCACCGAAAGGCTGACATCGGGAATAAGCGCATACCGTTTCAAATCCCCAAAAGGTCTTCCACTAGCAATATAATAATCCACCCATTGAAAGAAGTTGTCCTCGTAGAGCTGCTCAAAATCTGGTACGGTCCGCAGTATCGTACCGGCTTCCTTCAAGGCGGCGTACACCTGGATCCCGCCCACGGTATTCATCAGGCCGCCTTCATCAAACTGCACTGAAACACGATAAATCGGCGTATTATCATTGACCGACTGTTTCAATTCAAGCAATTCGTATTCCGAAAGCGCCCCAGCGGACGAGACCGGAGCCGCAACCTCTGGCTGAACCGGAACCGCTCGCGGCGGTTCCACCACCGGTGGTTTCGGCGCGGCCGCTGGCGCAGCTCCCTTTTTGTGTCCCGTGCGATCAGGCAGCAACGCAGAAAGACGCCCTTCTATTTCAGAGGTATTCTCCTGGTAAACGGAACCATCCATGCGCTGGGTAATCATAGCCTTGATAATATCAATCGCCGCAAGGAGGACATCGACCACATCTTCATTTACGGTAACCGTATCGGACCGGATAGCGTCCAGTACATCCTCGACCAGATGGGTAAAATGGGAAAGTTCCATCATTTCAACGGTTGCCGCGCCCCCCTTGAGGGTATGGGCCGCCCGGAATATCTCATCTACCGCGTCCCGATTTCCGCCTTCATTTTCAAGGACCAGAATATTCTGTTCCAGTGTATCAACCTGCATTTGGGCTTCACTGAAAAAATCCTTGAGAAGTTCCTCGTTATTGGGATCCAGATAATCACTCATATAAACCTAATGTTCATACATAATTCAATTTACGTCAAGATATTAGACTAAAAAAAGGGCTTTCAAATAATAAAAATGGCAAAAAAATACAGAAGCCCCCGGATTTTCCTGCATCGTGAGGCCCCTGATTATCTACCCAGGATATCAATCGCATATTTCGAATTGAAGCTGGGGATTGACAAAGGGATCAAAAATAGCATATAAAACTGATCAAGAAATAAAGGATGAGGGGATGAGGACATAAAAACCAATGAATATCCGGCCATTAATGCAGTTCCCTTTACCATTAAGGGTATGCTCTTTGGACTGACCATACGGTCTCCGGTTGCCAAGGGCCGGTTGAGGGATATTATCTGTCCTGAGATGTCTGATTCCTATACCCTCATCACCGCTGCGGCTATTCCGGGAATGAATCAACTGGAAGATTTCCCCGTACCCATTCTCGCGGCAGTAACGCTTTCGTATATCGGTGAACCAGTGGCCCTCCTAGTAGGACCTAACGTGTTACGGCTGGAGGAATATGCCGCCCAATGCAGGGTTATTGCGGATGCAGAGGAAGGGGTCTTCTCAAGTCATGCCCATGCTCCCGGCGCCATGGCAACACGGCATATTATTATGGGCGATACACAACCTGGTGCGGTAAAAACCATCGTTCAAGGGGTCTATAGAACGGGTATTCAGGAACATTGGTACGCCGAACCCCAGGGAGCGCGGGCAGCTTTTGCGGATGCATCCCCTGCTGGGGAAAAATTCCCGGATAAAATGGTGATCTATACCGCTACCCAATGGCCTGTTCATGTTAAACGGTCCGTGGCCGGCGTATTAGGGTGTTCCCTTGATCTGGTAGTGGTTGAGCCTGCCTCCCTGGGCATCCACCTGGACGGGAAAATTTGGTACCCCTCCCTTATCAGTTGCCATGCCGCCCTGGGGACGTTTATCACGGGGAAACCGGTACAGGTGCTATTAACCAGGGAAGAGGACTTCCGGTATTCTCCCAAACGCAATGGAACGGAAATCGAAATCCGCAGCGCCCTGGGGGAAGGGGGAGAACTTCTGGAAACCGAAATCACGGTACGTGCCGATTTAGGCGCCCAGGGGGTCTTTGTGGATGAAATCCTGGACCGGACCTGCCTCGGAAGTCTTGGGGCCTATACTTATTCCCAGGTGAGGATCAACGGTGTCGCGGCCCAGACCAATATTCCGCCCCAGGGACCCTTGGGCGGGTTCGGATTATCCCAGGGTTTTTTTGCCATGGAACGGCATGTTTCCCGTATCGCCGATACCCTGCGGCAGGACCCGGCGGAATGGCGGAAAAATCATTTTCTGCGCCGGAAGGGAACCCTGGCCATGGGCCTTCCCCTCAATGAGCAGGTCCCGGCGGAGCAGGTCCTAGATACTGCCGCAGCCATGAGCGATTATTACCGGAAGTGGGCATCCTATGAGCTGCTCCGCAGTCACCGCCGTTTGACGAACTGGGCGGTCAAGGATGAGCCGCTCCGGGGAATCGGCATTGCCGTTGCCTATCAGGGAAGCGGGTTTTTGTATAACGACTCGTGGTACAACGGCAATGATATGGGTTCCTGTACCGTGGAATTGACCTTGGAAAAAGATGGTTCCCTGGAAATACGGTCTGGTATTGTTTCCTCCACCCATGGATACACCGAAATTTGGCGAAACATTGCGGTGGCAATCCTCGGGGTTGATGGCAACCTGGTACGGATACCGGTGGCCAATACCGATGCAGCCCTTGATTCCGGGCCTGCGAGTAGTTCCTGGAATTGTACGGTACTGACCACATTGGTGGAGCACGGGTGTCTGGCCATACGGAAACAGCGGTTCCGGGATCCCCTGCCGATTACGGTACAGCGTTCCTATCGTCCGGTAAAGAAAATGAATTGGGCGGGGAAATTTTTTGATAAAAATGCCCTGGCTCATTTAGGCTGGGGGGCTGCAGTGGTGGAAGTCGAGATGGATACCGTTACCTATGCCGCTGCCATACGCGGGGTCTGGCTCGGTATTGACGGCGGCCGTATCCTTGCGGAGAAGCAGGCCCGGAGATCCCTTAAAACCGCCGCGATCCAGGCCCTGGGCTGGGCTTCCCGGGAACAGCTTTCCTACGAAGACGGAAAAATTCCCGATACCTTTATCTTTAATTATGATCTCCCGGCGCCCCTGGATATACCGCCCATCCAGGTAAATTTTATCACCCATGATACGGTGAATCCCAAGGGTATCGGGGAACTCCCCTTCAGTGTTATTCCCTCAGCGTATCTCCAGGCCGTTTCCCAGGCAATGGATCACCCCTTTGAAAAAATCCCCTTAAGCGCCGCTGATGTATGGGAAGCCGGCAAGCGCAAGCACCAGGAGGCAGGAGGATGACCATAGAATTTATCCTTAACGGTGAGGATGTGGCGGTCCATGCCGAAGCAGAGCGGCGGCTTATCGATATATTACAAGGAAGTTTCGGGCTTTTGGGTGCAAAAATGGGCTGTTTACTCGGTCGCTGCGGGGCCTGTTCGGTTATCATGAACGGATTGGTGGTTCCTGCCTGCCTGATTCCCGCCAGTCAGATCCAGAGCAGTGCCATAGTCACCATCGAAGGCTTTTCCCAGACCGAGGCATATCAGGATATCCTCATGGGATTTGGAGAAGCCGGCGTGGAAAACTGCGGATACTGCGATGCGGGGAAAATCCTCGTTGCCGAGGCCCTGCTTGCGAAGAACCCCCATCCCTCCCGGAATGCCATCCTTACCGGCTTTAACGGGATAAAATGCCGCTGTACCGAACCGGAAAGCCTCTATGCGGGGGTTTTAGCCGCCGGGGAAAACCGGAGACGGAGGATCTATGGCCGTTCTTCATAACCAGGTGCTGTATCCGGTAAACTATACCGAACTTTTTTCCTCCTGGTCCCGTTTTCCCGACGCAATACCCTTTGCGGGGGGTACTTCATTTTTACGTTATTCCGGCGCCTTTCCCAAAAATATCCTTTCCCTGGAAAGGATCGACGAACTCCACCGCATTACCAGGACGGAGCGTTACCTCGAAATGGGGGCCATGGTAAAACTCAATGAGATTATCGCCCTGGGAAAAACCGTCCCCTCCGCCCTGTCCCGCACCCTTATGGGCATTGCCAGCCAGCAGGTACGGAACCTCGCCACCATTGGGGGCGCTGTCTGCCAAAAAAACCGGCTGGTAAGCGATGTCGCCGCTCCCATGGCCGCCCTGGACGCCCGCTATGAGCTAAGAACCGCAAAGGAAAGCCGCTGGATCTCGGCGCTGCGCTTTTCCACCGTGGCCGAATCCCTGGGACAACGGGAACTGCTTACCCGCATACGCATACCCCTGGAACTGTGGAATTATACAATCTGCCGTAAATTCAAATCCTGCGACCTTGACGGTGAATACGGAGGGGTTTTA
>JAITNP010000258.1 GCA_031290455.1 Treponema sp.
TTTATCTGTTCTTATATTGGAACCATTGGCATGGCTCACGGCCTTGATGTTGTGTTGCGGGCGGCGCGGCAAATTCAAATAGATGTATTATTTTTAATTGTTGGGGATGGCGCTTGTAAGAAAATACTGGAAGCGGAAGCTTCAGGGCTGGAGAATATCCGTTTTACGGGGTTACTTCCCAAGGATGAAATTCCCGCGATTATCGCCGCTTCTGACGCTTCCCTTATCCATCTTAAAAAAAGCAAGTTATTTGCCACGGTTATCCCGTCAAAAATGTTTGAGCTTATGGCAATGGAAGTTCCGGTTATTATGGGCGTTGAAGGTGAAGCGCGGAATATCATGCTTGAGGCGCAGGCCGGTGAAATTATGGAACCGGAAAATGAGCGCGATCTTTTGAGCGCAATCAGCCGGATTAAAACAAATGGTAGGGATTTTTATCATGGACGCGATTATATCGCCAGAAATTTCAACCGCGATAAACTTGCGCTGGATATGTTGAATATTATCATTAGCGCGTAATAAAGATAATAATGTGGTTCAGTCTGTTTTACAACTTATAAAGTAGCTTTTTTATAAATTGCGGCATAGGTAATCTAGATTGATTTCAGTGTGATATTTTCCTACGGCTTATAGCAGGGAAACGTATCTTATTCCAGTACACCCACAAGGCGTTAAGATCAATGCTGAGTCCCGGCAGAATCGAGACCGGCACAATAGCGTCATCGTCGTATATGCTTGAGATATACCGGCGAAGATATTTCTGGAACTTTCGGAGCATTTCCTCAGCGTCATTTGAAGGAGATAGTATCTCAATGACTAAATCCGGCGTGCCGTTACAGCCTCGTTTGTCGAGCTTGGTTTTGTCGCAGACCACCAGGAGATCAGGCTGGACAACGGGCTTGTCGTTCAGGTTTTTTGCGGGAATAACCTGACGTCAAGGGGGGCGGCAAATACGCGACAAGGTTTCCCCAGCAGGAAGTTACTAAACTGCTGGAAAAGCTCCCTGCTGATGCTTTGATGTTCTGGTGAAGCATGCTTCCTCCTGGGAGTATTATCACCTATCACCAGTTTTTTGACAGGTATGGGGATATTAAATCGGTTCAATTGTATTTCGGGATGAAGAATCAATTATTGTTCATGCATGGAAAACCGTTGAATCCTGTTATCGGGAAATTATTGGTCCGTACAAAGCACCGTTGGAAGCGTGGTATCGGGAACGGCAGAATGTGGGAACGTATTTCCTGCTCATAGTTATTACCGCATGGGTCATTATTTGTTCAAAATCAGAAATCTATCGCCAAATATGGCCATCACTTCCACCGCTACCCGATGTTTTACAATGAGGAATCCTATCATGTCTCATCTACACGTATTAACCCCTCTTCAAAAACAGATTATCAACTACATCATCGCTGAAAATGAAGAAACAGAATCGCCGAACACTCTCGCGGATTATATGAGCGCCATTGAAGGCGGCTTTAATCCGCATAAGAAATTCACCCTCTACCTTCCGGCAGCGAACAAACTTGTGCTGTATGAGTATAATAAAAAAGGTACTACAGACTGGTGTCCCCGCAGTGAATTTTATGCAGAATGTGAAACCATAAAAAAGACCTTGGTGAAAATCGCGGAGAGTATCATATACCTATGTCAAGATGATTATGTGCGGGTATTCTTTAGAAATCCCAAAGAAAAGACATGGTTGCCGCAAGATTATCAGGAACACTGGCGCGCTTACGAAATGTTCATGAAAGGCGAAGTAGAACCGCTTTTATATGTATGCTCAATTCGCATCGTTCCGAAGTTAAAACTCTATAAGTTCTGGGAAACCCTGCATAGATAGACAAGGCCCGCCACGCTCGGCGGGCCTTTTTTTTGGCTCATCGCCGTTACTCGGATTTAAATTTCATGCTAATTATTTATTTTTTTCTTGCTATGCTCTCGGTAATGACATAAGCGCTCTGAAAAAACAATTGACAAATACGAAAACTTTTTGGTATTATACAAGCATAGGATACCGCGTCAAAATGATGGATGATATTATCGAACTGCGAGAAACCTCTCCCGATAATTGGCAGGCTAAATATCAGGGGAACTATGGGGTATACACCATAAAAATAGCACTCAACGGGAACCAGATAGGACGATTTTCCTGTACTTGCCCAAGCAGCGGCTATCCATGCAAGCATATTGGTATGATCAAAGCGGCCATAGATGAACGCATTGCTGAAAATCAAACCACAGGGGAAGCGGAAGGGATACGGATTGAGGAATTATTACAAGAGGCTTCTCAGAACGAATTGTACGATTTTATCCTGCGGTTGGCAACGTACAATCCTGAATTGAGGGACGCTGTTTTGTTAGAGTTTGCGTATAAAAAGAAGGCGGATAAAAAACGTTACTCCCTTATCGTGGGGCAGGCATTAAGAAATCTGTATCTTGATTATCAAGAGTACTATGAAACCGGGGTAACGATTGATGTGTTAGATCAATGGCTTGAGAAGGCGCGCACTTATGTTGAGCAAAAAGACTATGCCGAAGGGATATTAATTTGCAAAGCCTGCATTGAAGAATTTGCCGCATGGTTAGAAGAACAAGCGGATAGTAATCTTATTGATTATATCGATCATTATCAATCAATGCCATTTCAAATTTTGAAAGATATCGCCGTCAATGCTGCGGTAAATCCAGAGGAGTTGTTCGACTATTGTGTATCCGAAATGCTCAAGGAGAAGTATGCGGGAACGACGATGTTCAATCAATTCAACAAGCTGTTGATGTGTGTGGCGGAGAAGGTAAATCCTGACACCTTTATTGCGTTGCAGGATACCTTGCTCAGTGAAGTTGAAAATAAAAGCTCTTACGAAGCGGCAAGAATTGTACAACGGAAAATTGATTTTTACCGTAAGAGTGATGAGCCGGAAAAAGCATGGAAAATCATTGAGGAAAACATACAAATCGCATCTTTCCGCAAGGAGTTAGCCGAAAAGTACATAGCGGAAGAGAAGTTCACGAACGCAAAAAAGCTCATTCAGGATTATATTGCTGGCCGGCAATTAGATACGTACCAGAATGTTCCTGACGCTTGGGATGCATTGAGTTTAGACATCGCGCAAAAAGAGGGGGATGTTCCGGCCATACGGAAAGTGTCCTGTGCGTTTATCGAACAGCGCTTCGAAACAAAGTATTTCCATATCTACAAAGAGACCTTCAGCGCTGACGAGTGGGCAAGGGCACTGGAAGATCTTATCCGGCACTACGAAAAGAATAGCAATTACTTTAACGATTCCGTAGCGGATGTTTTGGTTGCTGAACAAGCCGCTGAACGGTTGTTGAACTATATTGAAAAGCACCTCACGGTAAACCATATAGCGGAATACTATACCGCTTTTGCCGCTGCTTTCCCTGAAAAAACACTGGCGTTATTTGAACATGCACTTGATCGTTATACGGAAGAGAATGTCGGGCGGACTTATTACGAGCGTATTGCCGGTTTCCTGAAAAACATGATCGGGATTACAGGCGGAGCAGCACTGGTTACCACTATTGTTAATCGCTATAAAGTCCGGTATAAAAACCGAAGAGCGCTGATTGAAGTGCTGACCCGTTTTTGCAAAGATAATCACCTCTGATCCTTACAATTCCTCTCCTGATAAAAGCTCATACGTAGTTCCTCTGGATTAGTGGTTCTTTGCAAGCCAGCCCATGGCGGCCATGGCGTAAGCTGCCGCGCCCTGGGACAAGACCGTTTCGTTGAATATGGCCTTGGGGTGATGCATGGAATAGGGGTACCCCTCATCGGGGCTTCCTACGGAAAGCATCATCATCACACTGGGCACCTGCTGAGTTATAAAGGAAAAATCTTCGGAACCGCCGAACCGAGGCATACCCAGTTCCGTGGGATTGATAACCGCCTTTCCAAAGGCCGCTGCCAAGGTTGCACGTATATCCGCAGCCACCTGGTCGTCGATGACTACTGCGGGGCAGCCCTCAATGATATGCGGATCCGCCTTGGCGCGGAAGGTTTCCGCGGTCCCGGTGGAGACCGCCTTCACCCGTTCCAGGATGAATTCCCGCACCTCCGGATCGTAGGTACGGATGGTTCCCTTCATATACGCGGTATCGGGGATGATATTGTTCGCCTCCCCGGCCTTGATGATACCGATGGAGATCACCCCGGTATCGGCGGGAGCGATTTCCCGGCTGATGATGGTTTGCAGGGCCAGGTACAGATGGCTTGCCACGAGGAGAGGGTCCACGCAGTGTTCCGGCATGGCGCCATGTCCGCCCTTGCCCTGGATCGTTACCTCGAAATGGTCCGAGGCTGAACTATAGGCGCCGCCCCCAGGAACCAGGATGGTCCCCGAAGGAAAGGGCATGCCCACCGCTACATGGAACATAGCCGCCGCATCCACAGGAGGATTATCCAGAATACCATGCTCAACCATGCTCTTGGCGCCGTGTATGGTCTCCTCACCGGGCTGGAACATCAGCTTAACCGAGCCTTGAATCGCATCCTCATGGGCCTTGAGCAGTTTTGCCGCTCCCAGAAGCATGGTGGTATGGAAGTCGTGACCGCAGGCGTGCATGCAGCCATTGGTTGACCGGCACCCATCATCAGCCGCTTCGCTGATGGGCAGGGCGTCCATGTCGGCCCGGATAAGGAAACACTTACCCGGATTTTTACCACCAACCATCACCGAAAGGCCGCTCGGACCGACTACTTTCGGCTCATATCCCATTTCCTCAAGTTTCCCCTTGACAAAAGCCACGGTCTGAGGCAATTCCATGTCGATTTCAGGATGTACATGAAGATACCTTCTGATGGTAACCAGTTCTTCCTGTAATGCCTGCGCCTCTTGGACCACATTGTGCATACCGTTTCTCCCTTTTTTTACTATAGTAATATAAATATTGTTATGTATCAATATTTACAAGAACCTATGGATATGAGCGCGTCGCTTTCAAAGCGCCGGTGACCTCTAGTCCCCCTGCCTAATCTGTGCTAGGATTATCCCATGAATGTTGTAGTCATCGGCGCTCAATGGGGCGATGAAGGGAAAGGCAAGATCGTGGATTACCTGGCCAAGGAGGCTCAGATAATCGTCCGTTATGCAGGAGGAGCCAACGCGGGGCATACCATCGTTATCGGGGATGAACAGTACGCGCTCCACCTCATCCCTTCGGGGATTTTCTACCCTGATAAGATGGTCATCCTGGGGGTGGGTATGGTCATTGACCCGGTGGCCCTGTTCAATGAATTGACCATGCTCCGGGACCGGGGCATTGATACCACCGGACGGGTCTTTATTGCCGACCGGGCGCACCTGGTGTTGCCCCGGTACATTCAGATCGACAAGGACCGGGACGCGACCCGGAAGAAGCCTATCGGCACTACCGGCAGGGGAATCGGGATCACCTATTCAATGAAGAGTGACCGGGACGGGATCCGTATTGCGGACCTTTCCTGGAAGGAGCGGATGGATGGACTTGAGTCCGGAGACCGGGAATTCCTTGCCCCTTATATCGATCGGCTTGAAGCCATGGCCATAGACCTTTCGACCTACCTGGTGCATCGTAAAAACGCCCAGGTGCTCTTTGAAGGCGCCCAGGGCGCGCTCCTGGACCTGGACTTAGGCACCTATCCATTCGTTTCAAGCGGAATGTCCTGTGCTGCCGGCGCTGCCGTTGGCGGCTGTGTGGGTCCCCGGCGGCTCGACAAGGTTCTTGGGGTGTTTAAGGCCTATTCCACCAGGATAGGAAACGGCCCTTTCCCCAGCGAGTTCGATCACGATTCCGAAGATGCCCTTTGCCGCTTTATCCGGGATACGGGTCGGGAATACGGGGTTACCACCGGCAGGCCCCGGCGCTGTGGGTACCTGGACCTCGTGGCCCTCCGGTACGCCTGCCTCGCCAATTCCATTGATTCCCTGGTAATGACTCATTTGGATGTGTACGATACTCTGGACGAAATCAAGGCCTGCATCGCCTACCGCATCGGGGACAAGATGGTGGAAAGCTTCCCCGCTTCCATTGAGACGCTGAACAACGCCAAGCCGGTGCTCCGTACCTTTTCCGGGTGGAAGAAGTCCCTCTCCAGCGCCCTAACCTACGAGGAATTCCCCGTGGCGGCCATGGAGTACATTGAATTTATTGAGCGGTTCTGTGAAACCCCTATTGATATTGTCTCCGTGGGCTATGATCGCAAGGAGACCATCATCAGGAAAAGTCCGTGGACAAAATAATCATCCTGGATTTCGGGAGCCAGACCACCCAGCTCATAGGCCGGCGCATCCGGGACCTGGGGGTGTACACCGAAATCATCCCCGGGGATGCCCCCCTCACCGATGAGGTCCTGGGAAGCAAAACCCAGGCACAGGAAAATGCCGCCCATGTTCGGGGTATCATCCTTTCAGGCTCCCCCGAATCGGTCTATACCCCCGAGGGGGCCGTCCCGGACAAACGGATCTACACCTGCGGCCTCCCCCTCCTGGGGATCTGCTATGGGCTCCAGCGCATGACCTATGACCAGGGCGGTCTTGTGGAGCCGCTTCCAGCGCGGGAATACGGCGGTGTTGGGGTAAACATAACCGTCCCGCCGGACATATCGAACCAAGCCGTCCCTTTTCTGGCAGGTTTCGACCGCTCCATTCCCTTATCCCGCATCATTGATCAAGCAGCTTCATCCCCAGCAACCGCACCTGCACCACCCCCCTCTCCCCTCATACTCCCCGAAGGGGCGATGTTTACCGCCTGGATGAGCCATGGCGATACCCTGACCCGTCTCGCTTCGGGGTTCCGGGAATACGGGAAGAGCGTTAGGGGATACCCGGCGGTGGTGATACACGAATCGAAGCCCTGGTTCGGTCTTCAGTTCCACCCCGAGGTAACCCACTGCGAGCGGGGTCTTGAAATCCTCGCCGCCTTTGTGTTCGGCGTTTGTGCTTGCAAAGCCGGCTGGACCATGGAATACTACCTTGAGGAGGTCCGGAGGTTTCTCTCGAAGCGGGTCGGCGCGAATCCGGTGCTTCTCCTCATCTCCGGCGGGGTTGATTCCACCGTGGCAGGGGCCCTCCTCCTCAAGACCCTGGAAAGCGACCAGGTGCGCCTCATGTACATAGATACCGGGCTTATGCGTAAGGATGAAACCAAAACGGTGAAGGCTGCCTTGGAACGGCTCGGCGCTCAACGTCTCCATATCATCCATGGGGAAACAGCATTCCTTGCCGCGCTCAAGGGCCTTGAGGACCCGGAGGCGAAGCGCAAGGCCATCGGGGACCTGTTCATCACCATTCAGGAACGGGAAGTGGCCCGCCTCGGCCTCTCGGATGCTTACTTTCTCGCCCAAGGTACCCTCTACACAGACCTTATCGAAAGTGGCAAGGGGGTCGGCAAAAAGGCGCATCTCATCAAGAGCCATCACAATGTGGGGACTCCCCTCGTGGAGGCGAAGCGCAACGCGGGCCGTATCATTGAGCCGCTGGACCGGCTTTACAAGGACGAGGTCCGTCGCCTGGGCCGTCTGCTGGGAGTTGACGATGAGGTGATCCGCCGCCATCCTTTTCCCGGTCCTGGTCTTGCGGTGCGGATCATCGGGGAAGTTACCAAGGAGAAGTGCGACATCCTCCGGGAAGCCGACGCCATTTATATAGAAGAACTCAAAAAGCGGGGCCTCTACGATGATATCTGGCAGGCTTTCGCGGTGCTGCTCCCCATCCGGTCCGTGGGGGTCGCCGGGGACGTCCGTAAGTACGGCTGGGTCCTCGCCCTCCGTGCCATTGTCAGTGCCGACGGCATGACCGCCGATGTCTACCCCTTCCCCATGAAGGACCTCCTGGAAATTGCCACCCTCATCACGAATACTGTCAAAGACATCGGCCGGGTTACCTACGATATTTCCTCCAAGCCCCCGGCAACGATTGAATGGGAGTAGGGTCATTTCGGGATATTGAGAGACAGGCCCCAGGGATTTTTCTGCCCCAGGAGGCCGCTGATTATCTAGCACGATCTCAATCACCTATTCCGCATTGAAGATATTTCATTGGAGATATTGACATGATTTTGTTATTGTGGTATTTTAAAGTATAGATTCCTTAGCCGGGCAATAGCGCAGTTGGTTAGCGTACAAGTCTGGGGGACTTGGGGTCCCCGGTTCAAATCCGGGTTGCCCGACTAAGGAATTTTTCTCCAGAATAATGGGATTCGATGTGATATAATCAACGATATACTTATGAAGATTCTTGTTACCGGTATGGCCGGGTTTATTGGATTCCATCTTGCCCGGTATCTTGCCCACCGGGGTGATGCCGTAATCGGGTTGGATAATATTAATACTTACTATGATGTGGGGCTTAAACAGAGCCGGCTCAAGGAACTTGGCATTGTTGTTCCCGAAGCCGGACAGGATGGTGTCGAAACGGCGCATACCCTGGATATGTACCATTCCTCGCGGTACAACAAGGTGGGGTTTCTTCGTATGAACCTGGAGGATTCCAGGGCCATACAGGAGCTTTTTGCTGCAGAGCATTTTGATACGGTGGTAAACCTGGCTGCCCAGGCAGGAGTGCGCTATTCCCTCACCAATCCCGAGGTCTATCTATCCAGTAATATCCAGGGCTTTTTGAACGTGCTGGAAGCGGTGCGGAAGCATCCGGTGCAGCATCTGGTTTATGCTTCTTCCAGCTCGGTGTATGGTATTGACCGGGTGGTACCCTTTGTGGAAACCAGCGCGGCGGATCACCCCGCGAGTCTGTACGCAGTAACGAAGCGTGCCAATGAACTCATGGCCCATAGTTATTCCCATTTGTACGGCATACCCACCACGGGGCTGCGCTTCTTTACGGTATATGGTCCCTGGGGCAGGCCGGACATGGCTCCTTTTCTGTTTACCAAGGCGATTCTGGAAGGCCGTCCGCTTGATGTCTTCAATTACGGCGATATGAGCCGGGATTTTACCTATATTGATGATATTATCGAAGGAATTGTCCGGGTGCTGGATCATATCCCCCCAGGATGTCCGTCCTGGGATGGTATGCAAAGCGGGATAAGCCCGGCTCCGGCGCGGATTTACAACATCGGTAACGGCGCTCCGGTGCGTTTGCTGGATTTCATCCAGGCCCTTGAAACCGAGCTGGGCCTGAGGGCGGAGAAACACCTGCTGCCCATGCAGCCGGGGGATGTCATGGCTACCTGGGCCGATTGTACTGCCCTCAAGGATGATACGGGCTATTGCCCACATACCGGTATTGCCCTCGGGGTTAAATACTTTGTAGACTGGTACCGGTCTTTTTATAGCATAAAAACATGAGGGAGACAAAAACATGGCAACAATAGCGGTTGCCGGAACCGGCTATGTAGGGCTTGTATCCGGCGCGTGCCTTGCTGATTTTGGTAATACCGTGGTCTGTGTTGATACGGATCTTAAAAAGATACAGGTGCTTGAGGCGGGGAAGGTTCCGATTTATGAATCGGGGCTTGAGGATGTCATAGCCCGTAATGTGGCGGCAAAGCGTCTCCGGTTTTCTTTGGACCTTGTGGAAGCGGTACGGCAGTGCGAGGTGGTGTTCATTGCGGTGGGAACCCCACCGGCAGATGACGGGAGTGCGGATCTCACCTACGTGGAAAGGGTGGCCCGGGAAATCGGCGCCGCAATAAACGGTTATAAGGTTATTGTGGATAAAAGTACCGTTCCCGTGGGAACCGGCAGGAAGGTACGGGCCTGGATTGCCGAAGCCTTGGCAGCGCGGGGTGCTGCCGGGGATGATGTGGCGAAGAACCTCCCCTTTGATGTGGTGTCAAACCCGGAATTCCTGCGGGAAGGGTCTGCGGTTCAGGACTTTATGCACCCTGACCGGGTGGTCATCGGCGCGGAAACCGATGCCGCCCGGAACATGATGAAAGAGGTGTACCGCGCCTTATATCTGAATGAGACCCCCTATATTGAAACGAACCTTGAATCCGCGGAAATGATTAAATACGCCTCAAACGCCTTTTTAGCGGTAAAGATTACCTTTATCAATGAAATTGCCAATCTCTGTGAAGCAATCGGCGCCAATATTCAGGATGTGGCCAAAGCCATGGGCCGGGACGGCAGGATCGGCGGGAAATTCCTTCATCCCGGGCCGGGATACGGGGGGAGCTGTTTTCCCAAGGATACCCAGGCCCTTGCCCGGATAGGACGGGACGCAGGAAGCCCCCTGGCGGTGGTTGAGGCGACTATTAATGCCAATGACCAGCAGAAACAGCGGATGATCGATAAAATTGAACAAGGCATGGGGGGCGAAGGGTCCCTCAAAGGGAAAAAAATTGCGGTCTTGGGGCTTGCATTTAAGCCCAACACCGACGATATGCGGGAAGCCCCGTCCCTCGTCATCATACAAGGGCTGGTGCAAAAAGGGGCGCTCATCAGCGCCTGTGATCCCGTCGCCATACATGAGGCCTTGTGGCGGCTGGAATCAATGAAGGATGCCATCACCTTTGGCACTGATGAATATGCAGCAATTGACGGCGCCGATGCCCTGGTGGTCATGACGGAATGGAACCAGTACCGTAATCTCGATCTCGAACGGGTAAAACGCTTACTGACCAGGCCCATCTTTTTTGATCTGCGGAACGTGTATAAGCGAAAAGATATGAAGCAAAAGGGCTTTGACTATTTTGCGGTAGGACAGTAAAGTGAGCGTAAGTAAGGATTACCCATGAACGAACACGAAGAAACCCAGGATGATGAAATCAGCCTTATTGACCTTTTTGCCGTACTCTGGCACCGGAAAGGGATGATCATTGTTATTACCCTCTCTGCCATGATTGGGGTGGTAGTATTTGCCATCATTTCCATCGTATTGCCCCCCGATGTATCACCGCTCCCCAATGTATATACCCCGACCGCGCTGATGCTTATTAATAACGGGGCATCTTCTGGGGGGGCGATGGCGTCGATGATCAGCGCCAGCGGATTGGGAGGCTTGGCAGGACTTGCCGGCGTCTCCACCGGATCTACGTTTAGTGATCTTGCAATATATATGGTGAATACGAATTCCTTTCTGGATGCGGTGGTGGATGAATTTGATATTATAGACCGGTATGAAATAGAAGAATTTCCCCGGGCTACAAGCCGGGAACTCCTTAAGAAAAAGCTTGCCGCTGCCTACGATGAAAAAAGCGGGGTTTTCAGCATCAGTTGTACTGAGATTGACCCGGTTTTTGCCCAATCAGTGGTTAACTTCTCCCTCGAATATTTGGAAAAACGGTTTGACGCCATTGGGGTCGATAAAAATAAATTGGAAAAGGAAAATCTGGAAAAGAATATAGAAAACACCTTTAGAGAAATACAAAATCGTGAACTGGAAATCCAGACCCTGGAGTATTCCATCCAGAGATCTGCCCCCTATAATATCCCGACCATGTCCTTGGAATTAAGCCGGATTAATTTGGAATTAAATGCCCAGCGGCAGGTGTACACCCAGCTTAAAGTACAGTATGAAATGTTAAAAGTAACCATGGCCAGTGAAAGGCCGGTGTTTCAAGTTTTGGAGCTGGCGGAAGTTCCTGAAAAAAAATCAGGTCCTGGCCGGGGCATGTTATGCATCATTGTTACCTTTGCCGCCGGATTTTTTTCCGTTTTTCTCGCCTTTGTGTTGAATGCAATCTCCAATATCAAAAAAGACCCTGAAGCCATGGCCAAGTTACAAAAACCTAAAAAGCAGGTTTAATCGTCGGGTTCTCTGGGGTGCTTCGGGAAAAGGCACAGGCCCGGCGGGCGGCATCTTCCGGAAGGGTGGCGAAGGCGCAGTAATCCTTCAATTCAATGGCATCTACCAGGCGTCCTGGTACGCTCCCTGCCCGTATGAGCAGGTTCGCCACATCCTTGGCGGAAGCGCCATGACGGCGTCCGAGGCCCACATATACCCGGGAAAAACCGCTGCCCCCACGATTTCCCCGGTCAGGCCCATGCCGGCTGGCATAATGCCCGGCGTCATGATCTTGCCGGTCAAATCCGTGCCGGGAAAGAGGACGTTTGCCGGTTAACCGTCCTCGTCCCTCATCCCGCGGAGCACTTTCCTGAAATTCAGTTACCAGACCGTACCGGGAAGAGTCCAAAAGGTCTCCGTAGGATAGGGTGATCAGGGCCTCGACCGCCTGTTCAGGGCCGAGCTTTTCTATCAGCTCCCGGCTTATCTGGCTATGCAGGGGAGGGAGGGAAGCGGCGGGAGCGGGGAGGAGGGTATCGTGTTCCGAAACAGTTGCTTGGTCTGGGGGCATTGCTGCTAGTAAGGTATTGGCGGGAAGGGTGGCAACCACGGCATTGAGGATCCGTTTCTTGATGGCGTTCATGACCGTTTTTACCGGGGGTACCTTCATCCATTGTATCTTGCTCCCCAGGATACGTTCCATGCTTCGGGAAAGATGCCGGATGCTGTCCCGCTCCGCGGGCAGGGCAAGACTTACCGCTTGGCCCCGTCTTCCCGCCCTGCCGGTCCTGCCGATGCGGTGCACATAGTTTTCCTTGTCATGGGGCAGGTCCCAGTTGATCACATGGGTAAGCCGTTCAATATCAAGGCCCCGGGCAGCCACATCGGTGGCCACTAGGACGGTGGTCAGCTTGGAACGGAAACGCCGGAGGGTCCGTTCCCGGGCCTCCTGGGAAAGATCGCCGTGGATGGCCTCCGCAGAATACCCCCCTTCAACGAGGCGCCGGGCAAGCTCATCGGTCCCGGCTTTGGTGGCGCAGAAGATGAGGCCGTAAAATTCATCCGCCCCGTCAATGATCCGCCGCAACGCTTCCAGGCGATCCTCTTTCTTGATAACCAGGTAATACTGATCCACCGCAGGCTTTTCATCCTCTGGGACCGTATCTTCCAGGATTTCCACGTCTCCGATATGTTCCCGGACTATTCTGAGAATCGCTTCGGGCATGGTTGCCGAAAAGAGGGCTACCCGGCGTTCACGCTTAACTGCTTTCAGGATCGTTTCCACATCCTCAATAAAACCCATATCCAGCATTTCATCGGCTTCATCCAGGATGAACCAGTCTATGGCGGAAAGGTCCAGGACCTTCCGTTCCAGGAGGTCCATAATACGTCCGGGAGTTCCCACCACGATCTCGGTGCCCCGTTTCAGGTCGAGAATTTGGTTTCTGATGGAGGCCCCGCCGTAGACCGCAGTGATCCGGGGAAAGGGGCCTATGGTAAGGGATGCGATTTCCCGGGAAATCTGGAGGGCCAATTCCCGGGTGGGGGTGAGGATAAGGGATCGGGGCGCATGGCCCCCTTGGGTAAGCCGCTCCACCAGGGGAATGCCGAAGGCGGCGGTTTTTCCGGTCCCGGTCCTGGCTTTAACCACGAGATGGCCCTGGTCGGCGAGGAGCCGGGGAAGGGCAATACTTTGAATAGAACTTGGCGCCGTAAATCCCTTACGGGTAAGGGCATCAAGCACCGCGTCGGATAAACCGAAGGCAAAGAAAGGATGGGTACTGTCTGTCATCATATCAGCGTATTATACGAAAAATTTATGGCTCGTACAAGCAGGGTATACCGCAGCTTCATATCCTATGTGCAGTGATGACAGGCGACCAGGTGCCCATTACCCACATCAATGAGGGACGGCTCCGCTGTTTGGCAGAAACTTTTGCACTGAGGGCAGCGGGTATGGAAACGGCAGCCCACCGGAGGATTGGAGGGGGAGGGGACATCCCCGCTCAGGATGATCCGCCCCGCGCCGTGACCGGGAATCGCTGAAAGCAGGGCCGTGGTGTAGGGGTGCAGCGCCCCCTCATAAATATCCCGGTGATTGCCGACTTCCACCAGCTTGCCCAAGTACATGACCCCCACCCGGCTGCTGACATGGTGGACCACACTCAGGTTGTGGGAGATAAAGAGGTAGGTGAGGGAGTATTCCTGCTGCAGATCCGAGAGCAGATTGATAACCTGGGCTTGAATGGAAACATCCAAGGCGGAGACCGCCTCGTCACAGACAATCAGGCGCGGATTCAGGGCCAGGGCCCGGGCAATCCCTACCCGTTGCTTTTGTCCGCCGGACAACTCATGGGGATACCGGGAAAGATGGTATTCCGAAAGCCCTACCCGCTCCAGGAGAAAACGAATCCTGTGCTGCCGCTCCTCCGGGGTACCCACCCGGTGAATACGAAAGGGCTCCAAGAGGATATTACCAATGGTAACCCGGGGATTCAATGAGGCGCTGGGGTCCTGAAAGATGCATTGCATCTTTTTTCGGAAGTTTTTCAGTTCCCGAAACCGGAGGCCGGCTATGTCCTGGCCATCAAACAGGATCGTTCCGGCGTTCAGCGGGTACAGCAACACCAGAACCCGTCCCAGGGTACTCTTGCCGCAGCCGCTTTCTCCAACCAGGCCAAAGGTCTCACCCCGGTAAATGTCGAAGCTCACATCATCTACTGCTTTGACAAACCGCTTGTTCCAGGGTCGTCCATCCCGGAGGGGAAAGTATTTCCGTATGCCCTGGGCACGGACCAGTACATCCGCGGCATCCCCGTTTTCTTTCATATCTGGTACAAATCTCCTAAGGGAGGATGGCGTTTTCCTGCCGGAACAGGCAGCGAACCAAGCGATTCCGCTCCACCTCGATAAGCGGGGGGACCTGTTCCCGGCAGTCTTGCCGGGCTTTTTGACACCGGGGGGCAAAGGCGCAGCCCGGGGGCATATCAAAGGGGTTCGGTACGGCGCCGTCAATGGCGCACAAGCGTTGCTTGGGTTTGGTGATATCCGGGATGGAATAGAGCAGCCCCTCGGAATAGGGGTGCAGGGGCTGGCTGAATAGATCCGCCACCGAACAGACTTCCACGATTTGACCGGCGTACATAACCGCCACCTGGCTGCACATTTCAGCAACCACCCCAAGGTCGTGGGTTATCAGGATAATGGCAGACCCGGTCTCCTGGCGCAGGGCTTTCATCAATTCCAGAATTTGGGCCTGGATGGTTACGTCCAGAGCGGTGGTGGGTTCGTCGGCAATCAACAGGGCGGGCTTACAGGCAAGGGACATGGCAATCATGACCCGTTGACGCATCCCTCCGGAAAGCTGGTGAGGATATTCCCGCAGCCGCTGCTGGGGGTTCGGGATTCCGACCATGTTCAGAAGCTCCAGGGCACGCGCCTTGGCGTCCTTTTCACCGAAGCCCTTGTGGATGCGTAGCGGTTCCATGATCTGTTTACCGCAGGTATGAATGGGGTTCAACGAGGTCATGGGTTCCTGAAAGATCATGGCGATCTCATTACCACGAATACGGCGGACCTCCCCTTCGGACAGGGTCAGCAGATCCCGGTCCCCAAAGATAATGTTCCCCTCCAGGATTTTGCCCGGAGGATTGGGGATCAGCCGCATCAACGCCAAGGCGGTTACACTTTTACCGCTGCCGCTCTCTCCCACCAACCCCAGGGTTTCCCCTGTTCCCAGGGTGAGGGACAGTCCCCGGACCGCCTGATGTATGCCTTCCTGGGTATGGAATTGTACCGCCAGGTTCTTAATACGCAACAAGGGTTCCATGATTATCGTTCTGTCAAATCCCCTGGATTGAGGATCACCGCATCTCCATTGGAACGCTGGGTGAGGAGCATATTCCCCTGGAAGGTCAGGGTCGCAAAAGGATGCACCGTAATGACCGATAGGGCATGGCGTTCCAGTGCCGTATTGAAACGGGCAAGGTACAGATTCCCCTCGGATGCGGTGATGCCATAGAGATCAGCGCCGTTCACCCAGAGCAGGCTTTCGCTGTGGAGATCGTCGGCTCCCTGCCCGATCATTTCCAGGGTTTCCAGGTCGATTGCAACCAGCCGTATTGCCCCGTTTCCCTGGTTTTGCCCTGCTATGGCGATAAGCTTGTCGTCAATGAAGGTTACCGTCCTGGCGTTTATCGTATCGAGGGTAGAACGCTTTAATTCCCCACCGGTTAGGGGATTAATCTTCACGATACGGCTCATGGGTGAACTGGGACCCACCAGGGCAATCGCGATGATCCCCGGGGGGGCTTCCGGATTTTCATTGGCGGTGAATCCCTGCTGATCCTCGGCAATGCTTTTCCGCTCTTCCTGGGCTTCGGCGATCTTCTGTTCAGCCAAGGCTTCCGCAGCTTCTGCCGCGGCTTCCTTTTCCGCTAAGGCCCCTTCCCGGTCTTCCAGTTCCCCTTCCCCCGCTTCCCAGGCGGTGAATCCTTCCTCGGTTTGCTGGGCTTCTTCCGGGGTAGTCCGTTCCTCGGCGATTGCGGCTTTCGCTGCCGCAATTTCTTCCCGGCGGATCAGGGCTTTTTCTTCGGCCTCATCGGCTTCACGTTCCTTAAATTCTACCATCGCTTTGCGCTGCTCAATGCCCTGATCCGCATCCGTGCGCAACTCCTCCAGGACCTTGGCATCGGTTAAGGCGGTGGTATCCACGGCGCTGAGGGAATCGGGTTGTGCGTTACCCAAGGGGATGTATATGAGGGTCTTTCCCGGCCATTCATTAAAGCGGGGGGAAAGTCCCACCTTTTCGGGAGTACCATGCTGCATGACCGGGGTCTTGTACCGGGAACTGAAATAATCCCAATCGCCCCGGTATACCGCGTTATACACGGTGATATACTGGGCAAGGAGGCTGGCGTCAGCCGCCGAATACCGATACGCCCCTTCCAAGTATCCCTGAATGATGAGCCTGAGATTCCGAATATGATCGACCCCGACCGTATCACCTAAGCCGAAAATATCCGCGTCAAGTTTATCCCCCTCAGGTTCGGTTACCGAATGGATCACAAAATACCGGTTCAGTGGGCCTGTTCTCACTGCCCCATCATTGACCGCGACCCCCAGGGTGTAACCGATACCCCGGATCTGGGCCCGGGAGTCTATCCGTGCGACCGGCCCTTCATAATTGAGAAAATCCACCGATCCCCGACTATTCCTCAGTTCATCGGTATTAACTTGCCCATACAGCAACCCGGAGACCCCTGTAATCATCACGCCAAGGAAAAAACCATATAAAAACTCAATACTATGAAGACGGGGACGATTCCGGGGGCTTTTCATGATAATGACTCCATTACTTCTATATATAGTAGTGGGTTCCCTGGGCGAGATCAAGGGTACAGCGACAGGGCAAGCGCATTAAAATTTTCTAAAAAACAAGGTATAGGCTGAAAATAGATGCTTCAATTTTTCGCCAACTGCTCCAGGAGGGATAGGCAGGATATCTTGAACAGACGCCTTAGACTGGAAGGGCGTCTTACTTTATACCCGCCGGCTTACCACCGTCATCCTGGT
>JAITNP010000067.1 GCA_031290455.1 Treponema sp.
ACGATTTTGACGTAGAAAGTTAATGTCATTCCAGGACTTCGAGGGTCTTGGTTTTCTGTGTAGCTATCGTGTATTTATGATTCGGCAATATCTTTTTTGTGCGTCTGTTGCGCCTATTGACATAGGCATATTTTATGCGTATCGTTAAATAAGTGCCATAAGCGGTCTATAGGAGATTTGAGAGTTGGCGATATACTGTCTCACCGGGGGCAGGTCCGTTGCCCTGAACCGGTTTCTTTCCTGAGACAGGTTTAAGGAACCGGTTATCCGGGCCAGGGTGTAAGCCCCCAGACGGGAAGCCGGGAACGGGAATACGCTGAATTTCTCAGGCGTCATGGTCTGTTTGAGCCATTCTGGGAAAGGCCGCTCCGGGGGGATTAGGGCTTTGGATTCGTGCGACTATAAGACACAGCTTCATTGCAGAATACCGTGCAGTAAAGGTGAAGAACATGGTGTCAAGACGATAGAACTTCTGTGGCTGGAATTCTTAAGCCGGTTTTCCACGTTATTTGAACGGTGTGCTAACTGATGAACTGGAAGCGAGGGTTAGACGGTTTATCACCGTATATACCGCTCATCCGTTCACGTGGACCTATACCAGGAAGACAAACGGGTAGACCAATTGCTCATGAAAAATTGAAAAACACCGTACAAATGAGTAAAGACCCGCCTGATGGTTGGTCTTTTTTGTGCGCTATGACACTTATCGTCCTATGTGTTTTTTGATGAGCCAGTATACGGTGCGGATGGTACGTGGAAACGTAAGCCGCCCCGTATTGCTTCATCGAAAAATGTAACTCCGAGGGGGTACCTCACGGTAAAAATGTAACTTTGCCGCTGGATGGCGGTCATTTTTTGGGAGTTGAGCATATTAAGACTCGATGTATTCCCGAACGCATGTATCGTTTTTCTGTTCGACGAAACAGGGGTCGTTTTTTTTATGGGAACGGCTGCGGGTAAAGTTGACATGCTCATCCTGACACCATTTGGCGACGGATTCGTTGCTGAATTCGGAACCGTTATCGCGGTGATATTCCAAAAAGGGAAACGGGAGGGTCGCTCTGCCATCGGCCAGAGCTCGAAAGTCCATTTCCATGCCTTATTGAGCAGACCACGGAGAGAAACCCAGCCGGAATAGACGTCAGTTGCGGTCAAGCTATTCGCCTCCGGTGAACTGTCCGCAATGGTGGACCGTATCAACCTGGATAAAACCGGGCTTTTTCCACTCCGCGCTGGTGTAAAACGTCCTGATAGGGATGCGGTTTTTGAGCCTATTGGTGCTTTTCGCGCGGCTTTTACCGCGCAGTTTCAGTTCCGTTTTGTCTTTTTTGAGCGCCCGGTCAATCGTAGCGGGGCTTATGGTCATCAGTTCTTCCCTGATTTCAGGAGTGATGTGGAAGGCCGGCCAGTCCGCTATGAAGGGCATCTGCTGCCTCATCAGCGGCGCAAAAATCTTCCCGCACTTGTTCCAGAAGAAATTCCAGATGAGGCGCAGACTCGCGATTACCTCATCGCTGTAGATTTTCTTCCCCTGCCGGGCTTTCCGCTTGGCCGGCTTGCGTTTGACCGTCTCACCGCCGACCGTGAGTAACACCTTGCGTACCGTTTTCTTGTTGAGAACTCGGAGCGCGTATTTCCGGTTGTAGGCGGTGTTTTGGAGGAACTCGTCTAAAATCACCGGCTTCTCTTCCCGTGAAGCCGCCTGATAACACTGCTTCACCTCCCGCGTAAGCGCTTGCTTTTCTCGCATTGGTAACCCCATTTTGACCCCCCGGCAGATTGCCTTATCGGATAGCCTATTAGATTCGGGTTACATTTTTATGATGAGGCAGGCTCTCTCTTGGGTTACATGTTCAATGAGGCAACGCACGCCCTTGACATCCATCCGCTGATGGGCTAGGCTTTTTTCTTAATGGGATTATCTCTGCTTAAAGGTCCCTTTTGCGGGGTACTTTATAAACAACGCGAGAGTGGTGAAACTGGTAGACACGCCAGACTTAGGATCTGGTGCCTTTGGTATAAGGGTTCAAGTCCCTTCTCTCGCAATTGATAGTAATATTTTGATACCTTTGAAAAAGAACGCCCCCGGGATAAAGCCCGGTGCCAGGTCCGGTAAAACCTCCGATAAGACCGGGATAATAAGAATCGCTTCCCTAACCGCCCTGGTGGGTAATATCTGGCTGGCCTCCCTCAAGATAGGATTCGGGGTATACGCCGGGAGCCTTGCGGTGGTGGGGGATGGTATTGATTCATCGGTGGACGTATTCATTGCCATTCTCGCCCTAGTAGTGGCCTCGGTCATTGCCCGGCCTGCGGACCAGGAACACCCCTGGGGGCACGGCAGGGCGGAAACCGTGGCCACCGCCATCCTGGCTTGTGCCTTGTTCTTTGCCGGCGCCCAGCTTATCCTCAATTCAGGGACCAAGCTGTTCTCCGGTATCCAATCTGAGGTACCCTCCATTACAGCCCTAATAGTAACCGTGGTTTCTATCATGGGAAAAATGCTCCTTGCCTGGAGCCAGTATTGTTTTGGAAAAAAAGCTAATTCCGCCATGCTCCGGGCAAACGCTAAAAACATGGCCGGCGATGTGATCCTATCCGCCGGGGTCCTTGCCGGGCTGGGCCTTTCCATGCTATCAGGGCTTGGGCTTATCGATTCCGTCGCGGCTATGCTGGTCGGGCTTTGGGTCATCAAATCAGCCATAGAGATCTTTATTGAGGCTAATCTGGAACTTATGGACGGGGGATCCGGGACAGAACCCTACCGGGCTGTTTTTGAGGCGGTCCATTCGGTGAGCGGCGCCGGGAATCCCCACCGGACCAGGATGCGGCGCATTGCGGGGCTTTGGGATATCGATATTGATATTGAGGTGGATCCGAAACTCACGGTCCGGGAGGCCCATCGGATCGCCACCAAGGTCGAAGGGGCCATCAAGGAACGGGTTGAAGGGGTCTATGATATTATGGTCCATATAGAACCCACCGGAGACAGCCAAAAACAGCGGCATGAAGGTTACGGTCTTTGTGAACAGGAACTCCTAGGGCAATAAAATCACCCCCCTCAATAAAGGCACAAAATACTCCCTTGAATCTGATGATATTCTATAGTATTATGATAGAAGTATGGCTCAGGAAATTGATTTATATGCTTTACTGAAATTGTATGCTGACAAAAAGCATTCCGCTTATATAGAAGTACCCGGTTTTTTGGATTATCTGAAAACATATATCAAGCATCATAGCGGAAAACAATCTGAATGGAACAGTGCGACTAAATTTTGGGCTGAACTGTCCAAACTGACGGAGGGGGGTACCTGTAAACTACTCACCGATACTCCTGAACGCTGTATTTATATGCCCCGGTATTACACCGACCGGATCCGGGATGCCTATCAATCCCTTGAGACGATGATCCTGCCCTTTCCCAGCGAAGAATCTCTTGGTATACACCTCCGGGAGGACGAGGTGAGAATCATTGATGGGTCTCATGAGTTTTTGCAAGTATATTTTGACCATCCTCAGGATACTATCATCAAGCTCACCTTCTCCGATACTAAAATTGATGCAATTCTGGTACTTGCCTCCATGATCCCCAAAGGGTTGCTGGAAGCGGCCTTGTTAAAGGTGAAAGGCTATTTGCAGCATCAGGATAATATGGATTATATCCGGTATAGGCTGGCGCCGAAACTGCGGGGAAAAGAAAATTATCTGGGGAATGTACTCACTCAGCTTTCGAACGAACCCATGGAATTTCTCGAGACCATTGAGGAGGCCGGAGAATCTTCTTACCTCTTCTGGCTCCATTTTGTGACGGTGATAAAACATGATATTATAGAAAAATATGAACCCTTGACCCAGGATATCGCCATAATACAGGCTGCATGCATTATAGAGCAATTTAATAATTATTACCGGGGCAAGATAGATAAGGCAACGGATCGGATAGATGCCCTGAACGATCTCAAACACCACTTTGAAAAAGCGCCTTATTTATATACCCTTGATGAGATTATCAAATTTACCAACAAAAACCGAACGCCTCTGCTGGAACTCTATTCCCAGGAAGATTTACAAGCATACCTTGAGGCAAAAACCGCCAGCAAAGACAACGAACTGCCCGAATTATTAACCCTCTGGGGCAACAATAATGAACAATGGTTTGTGCTAAGGAGCCGGTTCTTTTCGCTCAGTGTGCGTCTTATTATTGAGGTCCGTCCTTTGGTTAAGCAGGCAATGACCGAACGCTGGCTCCGCCTCTTGAAGGACTTCGATAGTGAACCAGCCATGAAAAACGATGAGGATTTTGAGAAGGTACTGGCCTATTATACCAAGGAGTTCATACCCCCCCTTGCCGCTATGATGCATTATAAGAAATTGCCCTTCCTCTATTCCGAGAATGCCCTTACCCAGGAGTCAGTCCCTGAAACCTTGCGCTTATATAACCAGGGTAAGGCAAGCTCCTTGAAGGACCTCCTGCTTCTGAACCAGGAAGAGCTTGTAGCGGATATCCGTATGACCCTCCCCTTCTGGTACTCTATTCCGCTGGTGGTTCGTATCAGGACTTTTTTCAAGAACTTCGGCAAGCAGCCCGAGCCTTTTATCATAAAAGATGCATCCCTTAAGAAGGGTAAGCATTCCAATAATGCCATAGCAATGATGGCTCTCCCGGCCAAAAAGGATCCTATCCTTGAACTAGAAGCCAATTTAGTACCTGAAGGACATACCCTGGATACCTATCTTACCGAACTTCAGGACCGCTGGAACCAACTGCTTGATAAGCAGGCCAGAGAAAATTTGGCAGAAGATATTAATGCCCTTATCCGCAACCGGGTGCGGGTTACCACCCGGACCTTGAAATCTGCCCAAATGACCGCCACCCAGCTTGATGAGATGGCTGCAGATCTTATGTTACAAATCTCAGATCTGAATCGTTTAAACGAAAAAAATGCACTACAATTGTATATCAAACTTGATATTATCAAACTATTGCAGAATAAAAAAAATGCAAGTCCTGATTAAAGCAAAATCCACGGATCGAGCCATATATAAATAGCATGGGTAGGTGAGGGTATGCCTCAAGTCCATGTCCGGCGAAGGTTTAAAAACGCCGGATCCTTCAATTGTTTGTTCGGAGGCATTTATGAACAATCTCAACTCTATTTTAATCGAAGGCAATCTGGTTCGGGACCCGCTGTTCCGTTCCACCCCCAAAGGGACGCCTGTCTGTACCTTTAGTCTTGCCTCAAACCGTTACTTCAAACAAAATTCCGGGTTGGAAGAGGAAGTAAGCTTTTTTGATGTGGAAACCTGGGCGAAACTGGCGGAAAACTGCTATAGCCTTGGCCATAAGGGCCGGGGGGTCAGGGTCGTGGGACGGCTCAAGCAGGAACGGTGGAACGGGCCTGACGGCAAGGCCCATTCCAAGGTTACTATCGTTGCGGAACATGTAGAATTCCGTCCGGACTTTAAAAAAGAAGAGGACCTCCATCAGCCTATTGTCCAAGCCGAACAAGCGGTTCAGAAAGCCCCCCGCATCGAAGACTACGAGGCAGTCCCTTTCTAGAGCGGCTTCATGATGCCGGCACTGGGGCCGATTGATAAAAACCGTCTTTCCAGTTGAAACGATGGGTATTGGGCAAGGGGGCGGCGTTTTTTACCGCCTTCATCAGGTCTTTATAATCGGCCTTTCTCAGGAGGGGGCCTGACACATCCAGGATAAAGCGGCTAAATCCCGCCTCCTTGAGAAAGGGTATCTTATCGACAATGGAGAAGGGTTTCGCCGGGATAACCACGGATCCGGTGGCATTGCCGTTACTCATGAGGGTAAAAGGTTCATCCTGGCTGTCCTTAAAATGCTGAAAATCGTACACCCGGCTCAGATCCGCCCGGGTACGAAAGAGATGAGGATAGGCAAAAACGGTGATAAAGGCGCGGGCGCGCTTGCCGGGATCGACGGTCCGTTCCAGGTTCTGCCGGTTATTCTCCAGGGGGGAAATGAACAGGTCTGTTCCCATGGTGGAAACAAAGGAAGCAGCCCAGCGGTTAAAAACATAGAGATAAGGACCGGCAATCAGGGCGGCGTCGGTAGTACGAAAATAAGAAAAATGCCCGGGATTGTTGACCACAAACCGATGGTATCCCCGGCGTATCAGTTCCGGTATGGCTTCTGTCAATGCCCCGTCCAGGGCTTGCGGGAAATAGGGGTCCAGCACCAGGATAATTTCCTCTGGAGTAAAGGGGAGGGGTGATCGCGGTTCCCCCAGGATAGCGGCAACGGTCCGGGGGTTATAGGCCAGCAGTACCTTCATGGGTCTGACCGATTGGAGGATGTACAGGTCCTCGATACGGGAAACTGCCCCATAGAGGCCCTCGGGAAATTTCTTGAGGATGTTCTTGTGTACCGGGGGCGTTGGCATGAGGGGCGCCTTGTCCCTGCCGGGGGTACGCCGGAAGGATTCAAGGGTATGAGGAATCACCGGAGCATACCGCTTTGACATGGTCTTGGTCTGGATGAGGTACACCGCATCTCCCACATCAAACCCTTCGGGGATGGGAATCCAAAGATGCGGGCTTCCTGATCTATCTTGTTCCAAGGCACTCATCTTATAGGATTTGCGGTCCGAATCATCCGAACGGTGGAGCCGTACCGAATCCCCGGCAACGGGCATAACCGCGCCCCTGGGAATAAGCCCCCGTCGTGCATCACCAGCCCCTTTCACCTTGAGGATGGCGCCTAAGAGGATACCGGTTCCGCCGCTCTGATCCGCCTTAAGCCAGTCAATGGTTCCCCCCGCATCACCCTGATTAAAATAAAAGATCGTCTTTGTTCGGGCGAAATCATTGCGGAGTATCCCCAAGCCCTCTGCTATCGCTGCTTGGACCCCGGGGCCATCCTCTTGGGCCAGGGCGTCAATGACCCGCCGATACGCGGAAACCACGGTCCCCACATACTCGGCACTTTTCATCCGTCCTTCAATCTTAAAGGAATTGACCCCGGCCTGGACTAAGGCGGGAACCTGTTCAATAAGCTGAAGGTCCGAAGGGCTGAAATAATACCCTCCCCCTTCCTGTTCCAGGGAGACGCCCCGGTAATCCGGATGGTAGTACCGCCTACATGCCTGGGTACACATCCCCCGATTGGCGGACTTCCCCCCCAGATAACTGGAAAACAAACAAAGCCCTGAGGCGCTTACACAGAGGGCGCCATGGACAAAGATCTCCAGTTCCATATTGGTATGCAGACGGATCTCCGTGATTTCTTTCAAGCTCAACTCCCGGGCCAGGACGACCCGGGAAACGCCGTATTTGGAAAGGGCATTCACCCCCCGTGCAGAGGCGATATTCATCTGGGTAGAAGCGTGGAGCTTGAGGGAAGGAAAATTGTTCCTGACCATGGGGATAAGGCCGAAATCCTGGATAATAAGCCCATCCGGCCCAAGGGATGCTAAATACTTGAGGAGTTGATAGAGGCGATCCGCCTCGCGCTGTTCAAAAACAGTATTAACCGTTACATAGAGTTTACGCCCCATCCGGTGCAGGCTACGGAGCGCCCCCTCAAACTGGGAATAGGCGAAATTAGCACTCCGCATCCGGGCGTTGAAGGTTTTGAGTCCCAGGTAAACCGCGTCCGCCCCCGCTCCAACCGCCGCATCCAATGCTTCGGGGGAACCGGCGGGCGCCAGTAATTCAACGGCTTTCATGCCAAGGAACTCAAATTTTTGATAGCTTGTTTAAAAAGGAGGTTTTCCCGTTCTGCCCCGCTTATGCCAGCATCCAACACCGCATCCGCCTTGGCAAGTACGTCTGCCGCCGCCCGCTTATCATAACCCATCTCCCCCAGCGCCTCCACCAGATCCCCATAGGGAGACGCAATTTGAGGCGCTGTCGAAACATGGGCCAGCTTACCCTTTAACGCCAGGATCATTTTTTGAGCGGTCTTTTTACCGAGTCCCGGCACCACCTCAAGCCGGCTTATATCCTCGCTCTCCAGCGCCCGTTCCAGGTCCTCCTGGCCGATACCTCCCATGATTTTAATCGCCCCCCGAGGGCCAATGCCCTCAACCTTGAGGAGTTCCAGGAAGGTATTGCGCCGGGTATCATCGGCAAAGCCAAAAAGCCGCATCTGATCTTCCTTATGATAGAGCCAGGTAAACACCCGCCCTGTTTCTCCTGCCGGGGGCAGCCGGTTCATATCTAAGGTAGGCATGACAATATCCCACTCAATACCCCCGGTTACCATCCGCAGGGTATCAATAAGTTTTTCAGTAATGGTTCCCCGGATACTATTGAACATACCCAGACTATAACTCAGGAAGGACCGGCTGGACAAGAGCCTCCCCTTCTTCGGCAACGGTCAAGGTCCATACCGCACGGTTGACCGGATCCACCCAAATTTCCAACACATAAAAGCCCGTCAATTTACCCTGGGCAGATACAGTACCGCCGGTCCGGGCATTGAAGGACCCAAGGGTATCCTGGGAATCTTTCGTTGTTTCGGAACTTCCATGCACTTCACTGAAAATATTGGTAATTATCGTATGAACCGCGTTCTCGTAGGACGCGATGACCGTATCTTTATGATACAGCCTTGGATTGGCGTATCCTACTCCCGCATACAAACCGAACAGTTCCTTGGGAGGATTTTCAACCCATTCGGGTTTTGTTTTTGTTGAGGAAAACCTATGATTAATGCGGATCGAATTCCAACCGGTATACCGGGTACGGACAAAAACCACCAGATTGTCTATTAAAACATCGGTTTCAGGGTCATATTCCAATTCCTCAATATAACGCTGATAATCCTGATCAAAATCCAATGAAGTTTTGTTTGCGGAACTATAGTCTAAAAAACCTAATCCCTTCTGCTCGCTATATTCAACCCGCCCTTCTATCCCATGAAAAAACGCCACCTTCTTGGCCGCATCCTCAAGAGCAAAACGTATTGCTTCATCCCTATTGAACCGGATACCGGCTACACCAATAAAAACCAGTTCATTATTCAAGGGTGCGGTATTAAAAAAGATCATTTCACCCTGGGCAACACCCTCAAACGCTACCTCCGGATCATGAGGAGGAGAACCGGCACAGGCACATAGCATCAGCACAAAACCAATAACATATCCATGCTTTAACACACGCTACCTCCTGGTGATGGCGGGTATTAAAGGTCATTGCCCTATACCCGTCATGCACGATGTTATTCCGTTACTGGAACCGGTTTAATATCGTTTTTAGACAACTGGGCATCCATCATCTTGAGGGCGTCCATGGCCTTGAATTCAGCGTACCTACTCACTTCACTGTCAATAACATCCGTCGCTGCCTTTGCGGCATCGGCCTTTTTCAAGGATACCAGCACATACACCGTTCCATCCGCACCCTGACCCCGCTTAAAAACCGTGGCTCCGTTTAACTTTGCCGTGGTTAATTGCCGGCCAACGGTTTCAGCAAAACTAAGGTTTGACTGGGTATTCGTATTTCCCGCGTTCTTGGTATAATCGGTGATCATGGCCTGAACATTCGCATTTAAGGTAAATGATATGGACGTCCGGGCACGGGCCTCCGCCATGGTCATAGACATATTCAGATCAGACATTTTGGCACTGCCGGATCCGAAGATCGCGTCTTCCTGAATGGGCGGATTAAAAAACCAATCAGGGACACCAGCCGGCGTATCGGTAGCCGGCTTAGGATCGGATGCACACCCCATTACCAATCCGGCAAGAACCGGAACCAAAAACAAGAAGCAGCTCTTTTTCATTAAGAAACTCCTTAAAAAAATTTAAAGCTCTTGTACAAGAACTTAATTATTAAGTATAGCACACCTTAAGCTATTTGTCAAGAATTGAGCGGTATCTTTAGCAAGTAATCGCTCTTACTTCCTGATTAAGCCAAGCTCATAGCCAAGGGAGAAGAGGAATTTCCCTCGAGAATATATTTCCGTGCGCTCCCCCGCGTCTGTTATTTTCGTATCGCCAAAATCACCCGCATACCGCAGATCCAAAAACAAGACTCCGGGACCAAGCTTTATCCCAAAATTACCGCTGACCCAGTGGTACGGTAAAATACAATCCCCCGAATCCCTGAATCGAAAAATTGCCGGGCCAGGCAGTGTATTTAGCCAGAATGGGTATCAATAAAGAGATGTAACGGTTTCCTTATAATACTCATAGTCGATATCCATATTATCGGAAGTGAATACAAATTCCATCTGGACTGCGAATTGCCGTACTATCTGTACCGCTATCTGAGCTGAAAAATCAAATGCGACTCGATCTTTAACATTTGCTGTATCCCCTGCAGCCCAATCATCGGTATAAGACATTATAAACAAAAAGCCCATCCACCAGGACGAGCTTTTAAACTCCCCCGCGCGGATTTGAACCACGGACCCAGTGGTTAACAGCCACTTGCTCTGCCAGCTGAGCTACAGGGGAATGTAATTAAAAATATAATACTTTATAAAAATATTGTCAATATATTTATAGGAAATTTTTGATAACTATTACATTTTTCCTCATATCGACGGCTATGAGACACCATTACCGTGACCGCTCCACGCCCCGGCGTTCACAGTGCCGCCCTATCACACATCGGGAACAAAAAGGGCTTACTGGCCGGCATACCCGCTGGCCGTACAGCACAAGGAGGGCATTGATACCTTTCCAGTACTTGCGGGGGAGTTCCTGTCGCAGCAATGCCTCTGTTTGTTCCGGGGTTGCGCTTGATATCCAGCCGGTCCGGTTACTTATCCGGTGTACATGAACATCCACACAGATCCCGTCCATGTCAAAGGCTTCGATGAGGACCAGGTTCGCGGTTTTCCTTCCCACCCCGGGGAGGGCGAGGAGGGCCTCCATATCCGCCGGTACCTGCCCCCCATACTGGTCGCAGAGGATGGCGGCGATTTTCTTGAGGCTCGCCGCCTTGGTCCGGTAAAACCCCGCAGGGTAGATGAGCCGGGCAATCTCATCCTCAGGCAGGCTGAGGAGTTCCGCCGGGGTCAAGGCCCGTTCAAGGAGCGCCTTGGACGCGATGAGGGTTACCGCGTCTTTGGTCCGAAGGCTCAATATGGTAGAGGCCAATACCGCCCAAGGGTCCCGCTTATACTGCTCCGCCACGGTGGTTACCGATGGTACCTGTTGTTCCCCCGGAAGGACCGTTTCTTCCTCATCCTCAAGGCCCTGGCGCCAGGCTTCCAGAGCCGCCATGATTGCATCCCAGTGTGGTATCTTAGTTTTCATGAATTTTAGGTTCCATTATGATGGGTACGTTCCAAAAGGCATACCGCTATCGCCTCTACCGCAAGCCCTGCCCCCAGCGGGCCAAGTCCTTCATTGGTCTTCCCCTTGACAAAAACCACTTCGGCACTTACTTCCAAGGCCTTTGCCAAGGACGTACGGATCCGTTCCCGGTACGGGAGGATCCGCGGTTTTTCACAGGAAACCACGCAGTCCAGGTTATTAAGACGCCACCCGGCCGCTTGTACCATGCCAAAGGCCGTCTTAAGCAGTTCCATGGAATCCGCATCCTTCCATGTCAGGCAGGAAGGGGGAAACTGTTCCCCGATATCACCAAGCCCTGCGGCGCCGAGCAGCGCATCAATAACCGCGTGAGTCAGTACATCCCCATCCGAATGGCCCAGCTCACCCCGGTCTGAAACCAGTTCAACCCCCCCCAGCAGGAAACGCCGGTGCTCAACCAGCCGATGCAGATCCCGCCCCAATCCTACCCGAATCTCCTCACTCCTCACTGAACCCAAGTCTTCCGGAACGGTGATTTTCCGGTTCCCCGGAGAGCCGGGGATAACCGCCACCGGACCGGCAAATTCGCCCCATACCTCCGCATCATCAGTATACTCAACCTGTTCACCCAGTTCCCGTTCCGCCGCCTTTTCATGGGCAGCGAGAATGTCCGGAAACGCGAAGCCTTGGGGGGTTTGAGCGGTGCCCACATTTTTTCGCCGTAAATGTCGCCGCACAAAACCGGCATCATCAAGTTCTTTGGGGGTTTCGATCAGGGGCGTCAGGGGAATCACCGCCTTGTACTGTATTACCGCGTCAATGGTCCGTTCTATCAAATCGGCATCTACCCAGGGCCGGGCCCCATCATGGATAAGCACATACCCGGGCTGATAGGCAAAAAGGAGGGAAAGGGCATGATGAACCGAGACCCGGCGGGTCGATCCGCCGGGAACAAAGAGGATCCGGGGCCATGCATCCGGTTTCAAAAACCGGGCAGGGAGGCTGGTCCTCGCGGCAAATTCCCCCTTTTCCGCTCCCGGAGGCACGACGATAACAATCAATGCAATGCGGGGGGAAGCGGCAAAAGCCGCAGTCGCGGCGCCCAGTACGGTCAACGGCCTTCCCTCATCATCAATAGTCCCCTGCCCCAAGGGACAATACTCCTTTTTAACACCCCCCATACGGTGAGAAGAACCGGCCGCGCATATCACTGCGGCAATGGAGCCTGCTGTGGTATCGGTATGGTCCATGGTATCGGTATGGTCTTTACCGTGATTCCAGACGGGTAAAGATCATATTTTCCACTTCCTCCTTGGGCTTATTGAGGGAAAAGGAAACCTCATCTTCCAGAAGTTTCAGGGCGGAATCGTAGAGTTTCCGCTCCAGAATGGGCAATTCTTTAACCTTGCTCCGGTGGTAGAGGGAACGCACGATGGTCGCAATATCCATGATGCTTCCCTTCTTTAAGAGGTCCAGGTTCATCTGATACCGGAGCTTCCAGTCCGAGGGTATCGGCTCATACTCTTCACCAATGAGTTCCAGCGCCCTCAAGGCGTCTTCCTCCACAACAATGGGCCGGATTCCCAGTCCATCAGCCTTATCCACCGGTACCATGACGGTCATATCCGAAACTTCAAGGTAAATAACATAATAAGGAATCTTCTCGCGCTTAAATTCCTTATCCTCAATGGAAATGATCATTCCAACCCCTTGGCTGGGATACACCACCTTCTGATCTATTTGAAAGACCTCAGTCACATCGCTCATTATTAATAAGTATAACATGGACGCAGGTTCTGGGCAAGCCGCAGGACCACGATCCCAAGACAAGATCACGTACTTTTAGATTCGGTTGATTCGGAAAAAGACGAATATCCAGCACCTGAAAAACCATGCAATTATGGCATGATCGGCTATCCACACCCTCAAAAGAGACGGTATACGGCTGAACGAAGCGTTGTTCAGATATTCTGCACAGTGCCGATAATTCTGCCATGACATAACCATAATGCGATCTATATCAAAAAAAACAGTAGGTCTATCTTCAGTATGGAAATTCAGTACGACTGGCTTTACTTTCATCCCCGATTCGGCGCCATGTTACCCGCCGAAGTCGCGTTCTTCGCGGAAGAAACAATCGAATTACGTTGGATTATCACGGATAATATTCACGTATTCCGATCGTCCCGGGAAAACCATGGGGTATAGTCGATTATCTCCTGTTCAACCCCTAACCCCGTTGCTTCTATGCTCTGGATGAGCGCTTCTATGCCGGGAAGTGCACGGGTCTCGTCTTTGATGAGAGTTGTCCGCCGCAGCATGGACTGCTCAAGTTCCCTGCCGCAGTAACGGTATTGGTCAAAGGTTGCCTGGTCCATCCGTACCGGCGAGACCGGTTGCCCGGTGATTTCCGCCACTTCCTGCATGATGAGGATGCCATCGGGGTCAAGGTCGCCGGCATGGTGAAACCTAAACCCCGAGGCGGCAAGCACCGATACCAGGGCGCGGACCGCGCCATTGGGATGTCCCCCGATATACAGGATGCAGTCAAGAGGGTGAATGTGCTCCGCCAGGGCGTAAAAGGTCTCTTTGTTTTCCACGGTCAAGACTGAGGCGTCCTGTTCAGCGGCATCACCAGCGGACATGTTCTGCCCTGCTGCACGGATCGGCGCGATACGCTTAATGTTCAAAATAGTCGCACGGGGCAATCCCAGGATACTCCCGGAAGCATTTACCAGGGGTGATTCAGCCGTTGTTCCGCTTTCCCCAATGGTGAAGGCCACCTTCCCGGCGATCATGGTTTCCGGGAAGGATCGCTCCAGGAACGAGAAGTCCGGAACCTCAATACCCTGATGGGAGGCTCGGCTCAGAACCCGGCTCAATACATCAAGGATATCCTCAAGGCGTTTGGAATCTCGATACAGGAAAACCGACAAGGCCCGGGGGGTAATGCCCGGTAAACCCTTGGGGTAGGCGGAAAGCTGCTGAACCAGGAGCGCAAGGTCCCGTACCGCTTCCCCGTCAATACCCCGTACCGCATCCTCCGGGGTCAGGGTTTCGGCGAGGAACCTAAAAAGTGGTCCCCCATGCTGCGCCGCTTCACGAGCCGCACGCCGGGCCTCCTCAGCCACCACCGAGGGAGAAGGCTTTCCGGCCAAGGCAAACAAGGCTTCGCGTGCATGATACACAATGGCGGCAAGCTCTTCATGCTTACGGCGATTAACCCACACCAGGGAGACAAGCCCCTGTTGCTCAAGGGATTCTGCTGCTTCAAGAAAAGATTCCCGTTCATCCGGGGAGGCATGGGCAAAATCGGGGAGTATCCGTTCTGCCTTGATCCTGAGCGGACGGCCTCCGATTGCTGCGGCGGAAAGGGGATACCGCTCCAGAAAGCCATCAAGGATCCGCTGTTCCCAAACCGTCATGGCTTACGGTGAAAGTCCCGGACAAAGGCCGAATAGCCATGGCGGATGACCAGATTGGTCCGGTCCATGCGCGGGGCAATGGCTTCGATTTTTTCGGTGGGCACGGCGCTGATGATCTGCAGATTCATCTGCCGGTAGAACTCCAGGATCTTGCTGATCCGTTCGTCGTCCATGCGGTTAAAGGCTTCATCGAACATGACCAGCCGCACCGTCTCTTCAGGCCGGCTTTTGTAGAAACGATAGAAACTCGCGGCAATGGCCACATAGTAGGGGGTCTGGGATTCACCCCCGGATTTTTCTCGAAGCACCTTGGAAAGGGAAAGTTCTACTCCTTTTCCGGTAGTCTGGTCCATGACCTCGGTATCCTTGATTTTTATGTCATAGTGAAAATAGGTCCGGTAATCGCAGATGCTTCGCAGTTCAGGAGAATCGAGGTTGGCATTGAGGATCCGCTCGAAGAGGGTCTGGGCAGCCTTGAGTTCCGCGGGGTCGGCGATCTGGGTGAAGAGACCTCCATCTTCGCCGGTGGGGATTTCCGCGGCCTTCTTGACAATCTCAAGCTGACCCCGCCGGTCACTCCGTTCCTCCAGGGCAAAGCGGTATTGGTCCCGGCCAAAACTTAAGGCGTGGAGGGTTTCATTGATTTCCCGGAAACTTTCCCGGGCCTCTTCGATGGATTCATGTAACCGGGCGATGAAGTGGTCCTTGAATTCCCGCTCCGCGTCCCGCCGGGCCTGGGCGATTTTCTCCCGGTATTCCGGGAGTTCCGATGTCTCAAGCCGGGTCAGTAAGCGATCCACCTCAGCACTCTCGGAGGGTTCCACCGAAAGGAGTGCATTAAAGTCCCGGTCGTAGATCTGTACCAGGTTATGATATTCCCGTTGCAGGGTTTCCACCCGGCTCTTGAACCCCTTAAGGGTAGCCTCGTAGGTCGCCGACTGCTCCTGGATACTGCTTTTGCCTATCTTTTCCTGAGTGTATGCTTCACAGTCCCCGAGCTCCATGGGATGGGTTTCCCCAAAGGCACGAAGGGCCCCTTCCCGTTCTTCCAGAGCCACGGCACTGGTTTCCTGATCCATCCGATACCCGGTAATAGTTTGATGCACCCCGCCCAGAGTCTCGCTGAGTTCGATGAGCCGCTTATCGGCCTCCCGGATCCGGAGGGACAAGGCCGCCTTCTTATCCTCCAGTTCTTTGAAACCTTTGGTGTCAATAGCCGCCAGTTCCGCCTCACCCTGGGCCAGTTCCGCCTTGAGGGTTTCACAGATTGCCACTGCCGGGAAAAGGTGGGCAAGCTCAATGAGGGACCGGTAGGCCCGGCGGAAACGTTCCTCCCCTTCAGCGGCCCGTTGTTCCTGGACCGCCGCCCCCTCCCGTTCCCGCCTGAGCCGGTCTGTTTCCAGGGCCAGAAATTCCTTCCGTTCTTTCCGGGCGGCCTGACCCAGATAGTGACGACGGTACACATCCTCCCGGATCCGGGATGCAGTATGGCTGGAGTAGGTCATGCACTCCTGGGTTATTGCCCGCTGAAAGGTCTTGAGGCTCCGTATGTCGGCGCGCATCACTTCTCCGATGCTGTAGTCAATATACATCCGGGCGTAGGGTGAGGTGGTCTTGACCAGTTCGGCCAGGGACCCCTGCTTTGATGCTGTCCCCCGCATCTTTGCCAGGTTGGGCAGGAACACCCCGGCAACCGAGCGGGGAAGACTGTCGTAGATTTCCAAGGCCCGCTGAAACTCCTTGGGATCCACGAGGAGGGCAAAGCGGAGGGTGTTAAGCCAGCCCTCCACCGCATCGGCCCAGTTTGGGTCAATAACTTCTGCAGCATCGGCAAGGAAATGGGCGGCGATGCCCACCTTTTCCAGGGCGGAACGGAGGGTCGTTGGTCCTTCAGGGTACCGGGGAATCCCCCGTTCCAGTTCCGCCAATTCCGCCAGGGCTTCCTGCAAGGCTGCCCCGGCTTCGTTTTTCTGGCGGAAACAAGCCTCTTTCTCAGCTCGGCTGTTCCGCTCCCCCTCCTCTACAGCCTGTATATCTGCATCGGGATTTTCCTGCAAAGGGCGGTCCAGGAAACTTTCGCACTGGGTACGGAGGAGCGTATATCGCTCCGCCTTTTTCAGTTCCCCTGCCAGCTCCAGTTTGAGCCTTCCAATCCGTTCCTCAATCCGCATGTACAGGAGATGGGCATCATTGCCAGCCAGACTCGCCTCGGTTTCCTGCCGCTCATGGTCCCATTCAAACCGGTCTGCGGTGAGAGCGGTAATCTCCTTTTCCAGAAAGGCGGCCTTTGCCTCGGCATCCTTGCGCTGCCGGGAAAGAACGGCCTGTTTCTGTTCCTCCAAATCCCGTTCTATCCAGAGCTTCAAGTACTCCTGTTTGAGGATAAGCCCCAGGTAGTTCCGCCATTCTCCAGCCTTGGCGCTGATCTTCTTGAGGGCCTCGATACGGAGTACCGCTCCCCGGGCCTGACGATCCGCTTCCTTGTAACTTTCGAGGTTTTCCTTCATGAGGGAAATGTCCACGGGCCGGTCTTCCAGAATGTAATCGCATACAAATTTATCCACCGAAACCAGCGGGGTAAAACTCACCGACCGGGTGAAGGCTTCGAGGTAGGGGTTGTATTCCGCCATCCGCTTCCACACCCCGAGTTTTGCGGTGAACTCCCGGAGGTAGAGCTTCTTGGATTCATAGACCTGGGCGTTTCGTGCGGCTATGAGGTCCCGAAACTGCCGGAAGAGCAGGGGCAGGTTCCCCGTACCCCGGACTTCCACCGACGGAAGGGGGATACCGGCGCCACTCCAGAAGTGTTCCGTGAGTCTGCCGTCGGTAAAGGCTTCCACACAGACCCCTGCGGAAAAACCTGCACCGGAATCTGAAAATTCCAGCATCACCTGGGCCACCGCATTGTCCCGCAAGTTCGGTGGTATCGCTCCCCAGTTTGCACCGTACAGACCAGGTCCCGGCCACTCTTTCGATCTCCCGCCGCCGCGTTAAACCGGGCCTTTGAGATCCGCCGCCAACCCTGGGGGAACTGGAGGGAGATTGATTTACCCCCGTTTTTTGTCTATGATTTGAATATGGGCATTAATCAGCGTTATAAAGACAGCGTGTTTTCTCTTCTTTTCAGCTCCCGATACTCTGCGGGAACTCTACAGCGCCCTGGAAGGAGTCACTCTTGATCCGTCGGTACCCATCATCATAAACACGCTGGAAAACCTGTTATTTCCGATGTTTTGCAAGGGAATTTAATTCGGCGTCACTTTTCCGCAAATACTCTGGTCCGGAATAGACATCATGACGATGGTGTACTATGCTACACCTTCGGGCAATCTCCAACAATTCGCTTCCCCTTCCCTTTTTGCGTGATGGATCAAGACGAATCATATAGGTAGGACAAACCGATCTGGAACAGATTTGTTCCAAATCCTGCAAGAGCATATCCGCATCAGGACCAGTCAGCAGGATAAGCTCATCCTGGTCTGCCTCGGTTATTGCCTGGGCTATTGCCTCAGCATCTGCGTCCATATATGGCGAGATATTTTCGGCGCTCCGGTACAGGGCAGTAAAATACCTATGTTTCTTGGCATCAATGACCGGAAGGACGATACCAGGCCAGGTCCGGCACGGGGCAGCCATACAATCCAGGGTAGGGATGGCAACCAGCGGGATTCCCAAGGACAGCGACAAACCCTTGGCCGCCGCAAAGCCGATGCGAAGCCCTGTAAAAGAACCAGGCCCCCGCATACAGGCAACCAGCTCAATATCCCGTGGTTCCAGGCCTGCAGTTTTTATGACCCTCTCGGTTACCTCCATGAGGAGTTCCGAATGCCGCCGACCCGCGTCTACCTCAAAAAAGAAGTTTTCTCTTTCAGTGGCAAGGGCTACTGATAAAATAGTGGTTGCCGTATCCAAGGCCAATATATTCACGGCTCACTATTCCTCTACAGCACCCTGGGCTATATGTATCTTACGGCGATCCTGTTCTATGATTTCAATTTCAATAACAAGGGCATGCTCAGGGATGGAATGGGGAAGCCGCTCACTCCATTCAATAACCGAAACCCCTGCTCCATAGAGTACTTCTTCCCCCCCCAGGGCGATGAAATCATCATCCCCCTGGAGCCGGTAGGCATCTATATGATAGAAAGGGACCTTCCCCTGATATTCTGAAATGATGGTATAGGTAGGACTGGTAACCTCTTCAGACACCCCAAGCCCCCGGGCAATACCCTTAGTAAGGCAGGTCTTCCCCGCCCCCAGACCTCCCCGTAAGGCAACAATACTTCCCCGCTGCAGTAACGCCGCAATACCCTCCCCTAGGGCAATGGTTTCTTCAGGAGATGAGGAGATGCTGTCAGCCAGGGAGTTCCCCCTTCTTATCAATTGTATCAATAAAGGTCTTTAATGCTCTGAGAAGTGGCACCATGGGATAATCAACCGGTTCAGCTATGGTAATTACAATTTCTTTATGACCGGTTGGCTTAGTTTCAATGGAAAAATCAATATGCCGCTCTACAGATTTATTCAGCAACTCCATGATAACAATACCTGAAAAAAGCCTACGATAATAAATGGGAACATCTTTTCTCACCAATTCTTTAATTTCAAGTATTTTCATTTTTGTAAATCATACCTACTTTACGGAATTTAACTTCCACGACGATGCCGACGGCTCCGCTCCTGTTTGTTATTTACTCCAAACAGCTTATAAATAGTATCGGAATAAACATGCAACATCTTTAATAGCATGGATTCGATAAAGCGGTATAGAACTTCAATAAACGAGGGGCCAGCTCATATTCCGCTAAATCTCCGACCAGAACCACGTCTTTTGCCTCGTAAGCCCCCACTAGTTCTTTGAGAGAGGCGCTGAATTCCTCAATAAAACTATGCATAGGTACAGTATCTATGGATATGGCGTCCAACGCAAGCCCCCGAAAGGTGAGCACGTGGAGGATTCTGAATAATTTTTCCGTAATATGGGAAAATAATTGCACCGTTTCCGCCGCCCTGCCGTCTTTACCGGTTTGAATATCCAGGGGAAGATCCTCAAGCCGTCCGGTGATTCCTGTAACCAGGGAGCCAATGGCATTGAGTTCCCCCGAAGGATCCTCAAGTTCCCGGATCCGTTCATCAATCAGGTGACTCGTTTCCTCAGGGGTAAACCCCGCCCCATCAAGGGTCTTACCGATACATTCCCCCATATCGGGAATCTGTTCGGATAAAAAACCCGCCGCAACCTGGTACTCCCACCCGCTTCTGATACGGCACTGGTCCTCAAAAGAGGCATTTTCATAAAATTTAAGCTCTTCCTGGGCGTTTAGGAGGGCCTCCATCGCGAGTTCAGGCCACGAAATGATCTTGATATCCAGGGCCTTTATGTGATCTATATCCAAGGTAAAGGATTCGGCAAGCGCACCGACATCAATGGTTTCTCCGTCTATCCGTAAGCCGCCGATACGATGTTCCGATCCTTCAAGCCACCCCTCAATACCGGACAAAATATCTCCCACCGTCTTTTCAGACTCCAGGGTAATATCCGCCGGTTTTCCATTAATGGATATATCCATACGTTACCTGTTATTATTATTCTGCTGACTAAACTGATCGAGGGATGAGGTCATCCGCTCCATGCGGTTATAGGCGCTTTCCATCTGACCATACTGATTCTTCAAACTTGCCTCTTTAGCGGCAAGCTGCCGATCCAAGGTATCAATACGCCGCTGTTCCTGACTCATCTTCGAATCAAGGGTTCCTGTTTTAAGGGTGATCACCCCGCCAATTTCCACATAGGGCTTGCAGAGAGTTTCAAAAGTATAAGCAACCCCTGAATCAACGATGAGGTCTCCGTTGGTATCGTACCCGAAAAGCTGCTGAATGGTGGACAGATTGGTCTGCAAAGCCGCATCCAAGGCTTTTTCATCTATTTCGAGATACCCCCGCAGTCGTGCGGGATCATATCCAGCGCTGCTTCCGGATCCCCGTCTATCGGTACCGATACCTATCTGGGACAGCAAGGCAAGTCCCTGGTCCGTACCCGTGGGATAAGGAGCGGCGGCAGCTCGCTGAAGGGTGTTCCTATATTGATTCAAGACCGCATCCCCCGCAAAGATCCCCATGCGTCTCTTGAGATCTGCCTGTTCATCTGTCGAAAGGTAGGTAAGTTCCTGGATAACCCGCTCGTCATTGCGGGTTAACACATTAACCTCCGCCATGAGGCGGTTATAGTTTCCCACAAAGGCGATGATGGCATCTTTTATCGATTCCCGGTCAGGCTCAATACTGAATCGGACCGGCTTGTCCGAAGGGCCTTTGGCCGTAATGGTAACCCCCGGTATCAGATCATCAATAGTATTAGTCGGGCGAATGATCTCAATCCCTTCCATCAAGACTACCGCATCTTGGGCCACGGAAACCGGATTGAGGGGCTGCAAACCGCCTTCGACCGCAGTATCGGCATTAGGATCAACCAGTCGTATATTCCGAAGGGCAATGTCCTTCCCGGTATTTCTATTAACCAATTCTATGGAACTGATGGTTTTATCCCCGGCGATATCCGAAAGCAGGTACTCATACAAGGAGAAGCTTTCAGCATCCCGTATGGGAGGAAGGGGGGTTGAAGTTCCATCAGAAAAGGTCACGGAGAGGGCATGCAGAGCATCTGAATCTGAAACAGCGGAATCCTCCGAAGGAGAAGCAGCATCTGCGGTATCATCCGATACAGTCTCAGCTATGCTCTCATCCGCCGGATTATCACCGGTGGCATCTTCCGTAGCAAACACCGTCGTGGCGATTTCAAACTGCAACATCACTCCCGGAGCAGGCTCAAAGCCCACGGGTATCACCGCCTTTCCCCCTGCACCCAGCTTGAGGGCATCATCCTCAAAGTATAGAAACTGCACTGCCTTAGGCCCTGAAGCATCCTTAATGGAAGCGGGATCAATAGCAATATCCATACTGGCGTTACGGGGCGGTTGTTGTCCCAGCATCCCCATCTGGAGCGCTAAATTTTCCGCATCCCCCGAAAGCTTAAGCCGGTTTTCCGCTCCGGGTATCTTGGATTCTATGAGGAGTGATTTTTTCCCCCGCTGGACCGCGATAAGGCTTGCCTGCATCTTATCCCGTCCCCGCCGGTTCAAAGCCTCGGTAAATTCCCGGAGCGAGCCACCCCGGAACGTAAGGGATACGGCATCCTGCCCCACCGAAAAGGTATAGGTTCCTTCACCGACCTTAAAGGAATCTTCCAGTGGTGTGGACAAGAATCGATCCGGCTGGGCGATTTGTTTAACCGTAAAATTGTATTCCCGTTCTACCGCTTCCCGGGTAGCGGTTCCAATCATAACCGAAGCGTCTGATGCATTAACAACCCGATCATTGAAAGGATTTTGAAAAGAATAGAGAAACCTCGCACTATCCCGGAGGGTCATCATACGCCGCCCCAGGTCTTGCCAGTAGGTTTTTTCAGCTTGTAAATTTTCTATCTGCTTCTCAAAGCGTTCCTTGGGGAGCCGTTCAACTTTCATGAGATCGTCGATCATTTTTTCTGTATTAAACCGGCTTTTTACTCCCGGTACATATATATCAGACATACTCCTCCGGGGTCTTCCCTTACTTAAATCCGTTCATCAAACAGAGACCCAATAACTTCCTTGATTTTATCGCGAAGCCGCCGCAATTCTTCAGGCGGAAGCACCTTAATAACCTTATCGGTTTCAGGATCGAGTACCTTGACTACAATTTCATGAGACCAGTGATCAACCTCAAACTTGAGCTTTTTATTAAATGCAAGACTGATGTGTTCAAGCTCTGATGCAACCGCCTTGATATCCATCGTATTATTACCCGATGATTCCCGATTTTCTGGCAAGGATGATTGGATATACCCTCGCCTTGAAACCTCCTGCGGCAGGAGACTTTTTTGCTGCGAAACGACCTTTCCAGCAACATTAATTTGTATACCCATAGGTATATCCTTATCATACAAAATAATACAAAAAAACATTAAAAAAAAGGACGGAGAAAGGCGCGACATTCTCCGCCCCGCGTTTCAAAAGGCGACGTCCAGATGCCTCTTGAGCTGCTCAAACAACCCTAAAAACGAAAACCAAGCTTAACCGAGGAGCTGTAACACCGACTGGGTCTGAGTATTGGCCTGGGCCAACATAGCAGTCCCCGCCTGGGACAGAATCTGATTTCTGGTATAAGAAACCATTTCCGAGGCCATATCCACATCCCGCACCCGAGATTCAGCAGCCTGGAAATTCTCCGCCGCAATGGCAACACCATTAGCAGCCATATCAAACCGGTTCTGATACGCGCCAAGATCGGCCCGCTGTGTGGAAATCAGCTTGAGCGCCGCATCCAGCGTACCAATTGCCTGATTCGCATCTTCCGGGGAAGCCAGAGAAATGATACCGTCTTCACCCTCAGCACCCTGCAATCCAAAAGCCTGGGCGGTCATAGCGCGGATAAAGACCTGTTCATTCTGGTCCATATTAGACCCAACCTGGAACCGCATGACCTTCTCAGAATCCTGCGCATAAGCGCCGGTAAGCAGATTCATACCATTGAATTGAGCATGACTCGCAATACGGTTGATTTCATCGACCAACTGAGAAACCTCAACCTGGATCTGCAACCGATCCTCATCGGTATAGGTGCCGTTAGCGGACTGTACTGACAGTTCCCGGATGCGGTGCAGAATATCCTGACTCTCCTGAAGGTATCCTTCAGTAGTCTGAATAAAAGATACACCATTCTGAATATTACGTTCAGCCTGATTTAAACCCCGGATCTGACCCCGCAATTTCTCAGAAACCGCAAGACCGGAAGCATCATCAGCCGCCTTGTTGATCCGTTGCCCAGAACTGAGCTTTTCAATGTTTTGTCCTACATTAGCCTGAGTTACGCCAAGATTACGATTGGCATACTGAGCGCTTATGTTATGATTAATTATCATGTAACCCTCCTTGGGTTGGTAACCTCTGCTATCCATAGCTGAGGCTGAACCGCACGCTTAGAAATCCCGGAAGCACTTTCGCGCCGTCTCTCCCGAAATTCCCAAAAACGGAATAAAACAATTATCAATTGATTTAATAATCGATCCATACCGTCATGCCGTTATATTATACATACACCAATCAAGGATTTTTGTCAAGAACCATAGCCATTTTAAAACCAATTTTTTTTTAAAATGGCTATGTATAATGTTAACCGCTTACTGGAGCAGCTGTAATACTCCGCTCGTCCGCTGATTTGCCTGGGCCAGCATAGCCGTCCCTGCCTGGGAAAGAATCTGATCCCGGGTAAAGGAGACCATCTCCTGGGCCATATCCGTATCCCGAACCCGAGATTCCGAAGCCTGGAAATTCTCGGCACTGATATCCACACCCCGAATGGTATGTTCAAGCCGGTTCTGATAAGCCCCAAGGTCCGCCCGCTGCTTGCTAATGGTCTTGAGCGCCGCATCCAGGGTCCCGATGGCCCGGTTGGAATCTTCCGCGGTTTCAAGACTTACGAAGGTCTGATCCTCGGCATTCCGAAGTCCCAGTCCCGCAGAAGTCATGGTACCGACAAACACCTGTTCCCGCTGATCAATGTTGGCGCCAACATGGAACCACATAGAGGCGGTTATTGTGTTGTCTCCATCCTGACGAGCGAAACGTCCGGTAAGCATATTCATGCCGTTAAACTGAGCATGACTGGCGATACGGTCGATTTCGTCCACCAGCTGAGAAACCTCAACCTGGATCTGCAGGCGATCTTCCTCAGTATAGACACCATTGGCGGACTGAACAGCCAATTCCCGGATGCGCTGCAAAATGTCCTGGGTTTCCTGCAGATAGCCTTCAGTAGTCTGAATAAAAGAAATACCATTGGCCGCATTGGCGGAAGCCACGTTCAAGCCACGGATTTGGCTCCGCAGTTTTTCAGAAACCGCAAGACCGGACGCATCGTCCGCCCCACGATTAATACGAAGACCGGAAGTAAGTTTCTCCATGGAACCGGTAAGACTATTCTGGGTAACATTAAGAGACCTGTTGGCGAACTGAGCACTCAGGTTATGATTGATGACCATGTCATCCTCCTTGAATTATGTTACAAGAGCATCCTTGCCCTTGATTTTGATTAAGTATCTTTAATTTCGCAGCCGGTTACCGGCTATTTTAATCGGGGAAACACTGTTACAGCCCCATCCTAGATCTTTAATCTATTTTATTCTCGGTAATCAGTAAAAAGAACTTGAGCCTTTTTTTACCACATTTTTCTCGCTATACCCCCAGGAGGAGCAGACTTTTCCATTTCCATAGGACCGGCCCTTGCTTGAGCCGTTCCCGGAGGGTATCCCGGACTTTAAAAAAATCGGCATCCCCCATCGCCGCGGCGATAAAGCCCCCCCAGTTTGACTTTTCCTTATCAAACCAGGAAGACAGGTCCCGTTCGGTAAGGAGCCGCGCTTCCTGTTGTTCCACTATGGTGCGCTGTATCTTGAATCCTGCATCGTTAAAACAGGTTTCCAATGTTTCCCCATCCCAGGTCCAGCGTTCGGTGGCAGGGTTGACCGGAGCGGTAAAGAAGGCTTCCTCCGCCACTGCTAGTTTTGCCGTCATGGCCGTGGAGGCCTCACAGTCTTCCCTGAGGATCCGGGAAATCCGTTCCCCAAGCCGGGGCGGGGACTGGAGCACCACAATATCCCCGCCGGGAGCAAGGAGCAGCCGGGCAGTACCCGCAAAGGCATGAAACAGGCCGGAACCGCCCCCTCTTCTCCAGGGCTCCCGTACCAGGATATGTTCGAAAGTGGGGGTGGAAAACAAGGCCCCCGCTTCTTCAGGGCTTGGCAGCTTTCCGCTCGGATATACCGCGATTGCCGGTTGTTCCGGCTCATCAAGCGTAGCGGCATAGCGGAGGAGAGCCTCCTTTGCGGTCTCGGTGTCCACCAGGGCGGCGGCCAATCCTTCGGGAGTACGGCGGAGGCTTTCCCACAGGAGGAGTCCATCATTGGCCGCGGGGATGAGGATCCGGTCATGCCGTTTTATCGAACATTTCCCCAGGATTGCATCCCGGTCGGCCAGAAGCAGGGTGCTTCGTCCAGACTCCAGCCGTTTGAACCACCCTTCCCGGCCCTTTGATGAAGCTGACCACGAGAGGATTTCCCCATCTGCGGATCCGCCGACCGTGGTCGAGGGTTGTCCTGCGGCCACACCATGGGCTGCGGCATCGCGGTGGGCGTCCCCCATGATAACCGCTGCCTGGATTTCCCGCTTTCTCAGTACCTCCTCCCGGATCCGGCCTTCGTATCCCACGGTTGAGGGGAGATAAAAGGTTTTTCCCCGGAGGGGGGTAGGGAGGTACTGCTGCGCCGCCCAGTGGTCCCGGTACGCATGAGGATAGATATAACCGTCCCCATGACCGAAACTTTCATGGTCCCGGCTTGGGTCCCGCAGGTGATTGGGCACCTCCGCATCCTCCTTTTCAACCGCACCCAGGGCATCGAAAAAGGCCATGGTGGTATTGGACTTGGGGGCAGTGGCAAGGTAGAGACAGGCATGGGCCAAGGGAAAGTTCCCCTCAGGGAAGCCTATCCGGTCAAAAGCCTGGGCACAGGAAATGACCACCCTAAGGGCCGAAGGGTCCGCAAGGCCCACATCCTCGCTGGCAAGGATGATCATACGACGAAAGATGAAACTCGGATCCTCCCCGGCGCGGACCATCTTGGCAAGCCAGTACAGCGCCGCATCGGGGTCGCTTCCCCGGACGCTTTTTATGAAGGCACTGATAGTATCGAAATGATAGTCCCCGTCCCGGTCGTAGAGTACTGCCCGGCGCTGGATGCTCTCTTCCGCAGCCTCAAGGGACACCCGGATTTCCGTTCCCGCCGGAGGGGGCCAGGCAGGGGGACCGGTCTCCACCGCCAGTTCCAGGGCATTGAGGAGGCTCCGGGCCTCCCCGCCGGCCACTTCCACCAGGTGTTCCAGTGCCCCTTCCTCGAAGGAGACCTGCCATTTCCCGTAACCTCGTTCCGTATCCCCCAAGGTCCGTTCGGCGGCCCTGCGGAGCGCTTCAGGGGTCAGGGATTTAAGCTGAAAGATACGGCTGCGGCTTACCAAGGCCCGGTTCACCTCGAAGAAGGGGTTTTCCGTGGTAGCCCCGATGAGGATCACCGTCCCGTTTTCCACCCAGGGGAGGAGGGCATCCTGCTGGGCCTTGTTCCAGCGGTGGACCTCGTCCACGAAGAGGATGGTCCGTTTACCGTAGAGCCGCCGCCGTTCATCCGAGCGGTCAATGGCCTCCCGGATGTCTTTGATGCCGGTAAGCACGGCGTTGAGGCTTTCAAAGGTACTGCGGGTGGTATTGGCGATGACCCGTGCGAGGCTGGTCTTTCCGGTACCTGGAGGACCGTAGAAAATGACCGAAGAAAGCCGATCCGCCTGGATAGCCCGCCTTAAGAGGCGGCCTGGGCCTAGGATGTGATCCTGTCCGATAATATCATCCAGGGTCTTGGGCCGCATACGGTCGGCAAGGGGGCCTTCAGGGGGAAGCGCTCCCTGGACGGTAAAAAGGTCGCTCATTACTCCCCCCTCGTACCCTTCCTATTCTTCGGCATTCCATTGCCATTCCCCGTCACGCTGCCGGTAAGACCAGACGCCGTTTTTGGCAGTTGCGGCAAAGAGGGTGGTATCTGGAGCCTGTATCATGGAAATAACCGGATGTTTTCCGAGGGTCGAATTATAGATATCCCGATTTGAGACGCTTGAAGGGTCCTCATTTCCAGGGGTTCTCAGTCCCATAGTACCCAGATCTAATTCCCCATTTTGCAAGAGAATTTCCCGGTATCCATGGGTAGTTGATGAACCGGTCCCATGTATGCCGAGGAGGAGCAACTGTACTTCGTCTTTTTTCCAGAGCGCGAGGGCGCCGGTAAAATGATAACCGGTTGACACTGGTGTAAAGGCGCCGGAATCGCTATACAGCATATACCCATCACTACTGACCGCTACAATCCTACTATTCACACGCACAAGCCCGATGATATTGTTTGGGGCAGTATCAGCCGGTGCATCATCCGGTGAAGCTGGATCCGTAACTTTAATAATGCCATCCCCGGAGGTGGCTAGGTAATGGGTCGAACCAAGGAACGCTGCCCCGGTGAGTAACTTCGTTCCCTCTTTCACTATCTGCAAGGTATTGTTTTCACTGTCATAATATAGTATCGCATAGGTATTATCCCCTATCTTTTTTTGCGCACCGAGAAACAAGAGGGTTGCATCCGCATACAGAGACTGTAAAACCGGGTAGTCTGCATGATTACGAATGGTTTCCCATGTTGAATCCGTAACCATATCTTTTTTTCGAAGGGTCAAAGTACCAGGATTTCCTGTTAGGGCATATAAAGTCCCGGGATCATCCGTCGCGGCTATATCAATGATCGGCCCGCCGGGTTGCTCTGGTAAGGTTTTCCAGCGAGCATCACTATACTCGTATAGGGTCTCACTGAATCGGCTTCCTACATAAAAACTATCCTTACATTGAACAAGGGTGGTGGGGGTTCCCTCGATCCGAGGTTCCAAAGGTTTTACCTCAAAGGAAATTTCGTAAAAGATGGGATCCTGGTTACAGGAAAAAAAAGGGATTCCCCATACCAGCGCCAGGAGCAAAACCAGGGCCTTGCTCAAATTTCCTCGAAAGGGTCTTGAAAAAAACGTATCAATCATACTCATCATCCTGATCCTAGAAATGATACCGGGCCGAAAGGGTCAATTCCAAAAAATTGCCGTATACGTCTTTGGCAGGCTCGCGGGTCCACTCGGGAACAAACCACCAGGCGGCATTAAGGCCGAAGGACCAGTCCGGATTAAAGCGAAAAAAAACCGAAGCGGCGGGCTTGATAAACAGTCCGAAATACCCCTCCTCCAGGTATTTTTGAGGCGCCCCCCCCACCATCAGGCTCAGGGGGAATTCAAAGCGTTTCAAGACAGCCTGATACCCGAGTCTCACGCCAAAGGGGACGATATACAGCATGTTTTTTCCCAGGGTTTGGATAAACATGCCCCCCACCTCGGCCCCCAGGAAAAGATGGGGACCTAAAAAATAATTATAGGATAGCGCTCCGGTACCCCCCACCGGGCCGGCCTTCTTGTCCAGGATCCCCGCATCACCCAAAAAAAACATTGGCAGGACCACCCCCAAGGTTATGGTGAAGGTCTGATCCCCCCTAGCATAGAGGGATGGCCTAAAGTCGGACCAATCCGAATCTATCGGCACATCATCCCCGGTATCCGGTTCATCCGCTTCCTGAGCCGTTACCGGCAGCATGAAGCCCACCCATAATACGATAAAAAAAAAGGCCCGCGCCTTTCTCATGCCCATAACTCCTATCAATAATGCTTATCCTACTACTTACCCTCAAAACAAATTGAATGCGATTCCGTTACTATAATAGAGACCGCTATCCTGTGCAATTACCAGAGAGGCGGGCCTAAGGCCCCTTTTCAATCGCCAGGTATTGCAACAGTATGGGGTATTTTGTCAACAATTCACCATATTTGGCCAGTTCCTCAAAACGGATATGGGAACCGATGCGTGCCTCCGGCTGTAGCTCGGTACGGACATATTCCCCTTGTTTCGCCACATAATCCTCATATAAGGAGCGGACCGAATGATAAAGACCTACATCGGGGAAATGGGTCGTATGGATTATGCAAGAAAAATTTTCTATATTGGGGAAGGCTCGCTGTATATCATCCTGCAATTGGGTAATCGAGGCTGAGGCGAGGATCTCCGCTATTTTTTCCGTGTCTTCCGTATATATCCGCAGTCGCTGTAAGGTAAATGCCTTGATTTGATCTGCCAGGTTCTCTTCAAAAGCATCCAGCGCGGCCTGATCGCGTATAGTATGGGTAAGCACCAGGGAAACAAGGGAATTGGGCTTGATATTGAAGGAGAGTAATAGGGATAGTTCATAAGAAAAATCAACGGTAAGCCCGGCAAAAGACGCATAGTCGCTCCCTGAGGGGAGGGTATCCTTGGTTTTGAGAGAACGGCTTATCCTATCCAGGGTAAAGGTCTGAATTTCCACGTTGGTGGGAATGAGTTTATACCACACCCACCGGAATTCCCCTTCCTGGATTACCTGAGGATCGATCCCATGGGTTTTAGAACGCATGATCCCGTAGGCGCCAAGAGGAACCCTCAGCTGCGCCCACCCGAAAAAAAAGGCCGCGCCCCCCAGGATAGTGAGCATAATCCATAGTACTTTCCTCATAGCAATTCCTCTCAAAAGAAACATCTTTATCAAAAGAAACATCTTTTCAAAGTTTTTTAATAGAGTATATATTAATATTATATAACTAACTTGAGTGGATTTAGCAACACGCATGGTCTGGTTACTGGAATATGATGAAAATTTCCCGGCCTGAAAAAAAACCGATTATTGCCATTCTGGTAAAACAGACCGTTTCTTTTTTCTTGGGGATGTGTGTATTAACCATCTTTCTGTATGGAGTTGGGACGGCTCAGGGATTTATGGACATAACCCAGCGTATGCTTTTGCGGTTAGCCCTGCGGGAGGGACTTTTTTTAGGAGTGGGTTCTGGTTATGGTATTATGGTGGATTGCTGGCTGCTTTTTTGTGGAAAATTCCGTTATGTAAGCGGCATAGGAGTGTATATGATCCTCGGAATCTTTGGTATTGCGGTGGCCGCCCTGGCGGCATTCATTCTGGTCGTCGCAGGAGGAAACGCGGCTTGATAGGGGAGAAACGACTGATCGCCCTGCGGGGCGCAACCCGGTGTGAAAACGAGGCAGCGGATATAACCAGACAGGTTGCCGCCTTATACGATGAACTGCTGGTACGGAACAAGCTCAATGAAGGGGATATGGTGTCCCTGATCTTTTCCGTAACCAGCGACCTGGACGCCAAAAATCCGGCATCGGCGTTGCGACATTCCGGGCGGGCCCAGGACCTGGCCCTCTTCGCTGCACAAGAGGCTTATGCAGTGGGGGGATTGGACCGGACCATTCGGGTCCTCATCCATTGTTATCTTGACGGAGATACCCGTCCCTGCCATGTATACCGGAATGGGGCGGAGATTTTGCGCCCGGACCGGTGAGACGGGAAAAGTGTCCGAGGATGGATACGGATGAGCGCAGACGTTAGTTCAAATTTGAAGTGGGAATAACTTTTATTCCTGTGCATAATATTCAGGCAGTCACAATTTACGATGCGGCGCTTAAATATCGTAAATGAAGTTTTTAAAGGAGTATATTGAAAAACACGGCGTCAGTTTTGCACAGGCCAGTCTATCAGGACCCGAAACGACTTGAGCGATATGATACCCTCATCCTTGCCGAATTGACTTTTCTACAGCAGGAATTTCAATTTTGTAACGATGCCGACACTATCACCCGCAGCAACCTGACCCAGGCCATCCATAGCTTTGAAGATGCTCTCCGTTGCCTTAAAACCGTGGAAAACGCCCCCGGCTACCCGTTTTGTCGAGACCGCCTTTCCCACTAGCCCCAAGTACCGGATACATGGCTTCCCCCGAGACGCCGTTCACCTTGCCTGCACCGCCCATTGGACACGGCTTCAAAACGTCTTCCGCTCGCCGGGAATCAATATAGCCGAAAAAGCCATCCTCCAGCAACGAGCCGCCAATATGAAAACCATCCAGGGGAGCTATGTTGGGAAACAAAAAAAGCCTTAACTTGATCTTGTCTAATATCCCCACAAGTGTCTGCTTTTTTAGACACTTTGCCTCTGGTGTTTGGTGACCTTTACCGGGAATGGCGGTTTGCAGATTAAAATTTGCCCGCAAAACAGAACTTTACGATAATTTATCAAAAGAAGCGTGAATCTCTTCTGAAACACGCGCTATCAGGCTTTTTTCCTCGGCTTTTTTTTGTAGAATACGTTCATCAGCCATAATCCCTTCTTCCAATTGAGCATCGTAATAAAACAACTGGTGCGGTGCAACATTAAGGGCGGTTGCTATTTTTCCGATATAATTTAACGATGGACATTTCCTCCCTGTTTCAATCTGCCTGATATAGCAAGAGGCTGTTCCGCAAAGTTCCGCCAGTTTTCCCTGAGAAATCCCTTCCTGCTTCCTCCATTTACGTATATTCGTAACCAAAATTTTCTGAATGTCCATGAATGTAATCTACCAGCTACGGGCGGTGTTACTTGACAGTTCCTGATAGCTCACTATATACTATATTCAGTATGCCCAAAGGTAACATATTTTGAGGTTGCTCTTGGCAGAAAATGAGAATATAGGAGAATTTTATGAAAAACACGACAAAAAAAGTCGTTTTGGCAGCACTTCGTCTGAAATCCAGGTCCTTGTAAGCCAGGATTCCCCAGCAGTGATTGCTCAATTCATCCTATTGGCGGCGTTTATCGCAGAAAAATGGGGATAGTAAACATAACGGACTTGTGAATCAGAAGGATATGGTCACGGACATGATTCCGTGAAGGAGTACCGCGCAAAGGGCGTTTTATGAGCTATATTCCCGCT